>NZ_JBHZAV010000033.1:0-69371 GCF_042754445.1 Embleya sp. NPDC059213 | reverse complement strand
GTGGTGTGTAGCGTTTTTGTGTTCGGGGGGGGGGGGGGGGCGGCCGGGTCGTGGGGGGGGCCCCCGCGGGGCGGGGGGGGGGGGCGCGCCCCGCCCCCGACGCGCTACGGGAGCGTGTCGAGGTGCGGGCCGACCGTGTTGGAGAACTGGTTGCCGTTCAGGGCGTCCCAGTTGGTCGACCAGGTCATCGCGCCGCGCAGGCCGGGGTAGGTCTTGCTCGGCTTGAACGTGCCGCACCCGGTGCCCTTGGCGAGGCAGTCGAGCGCGTTGTTGACCACGCCCGGCGAGACGTAGCCGGATCCGGCGCCGCGCGGGGAGGCGGGCAGGCCGAGGCCGACCTGCGAGGGGGCCAGGCCGCCTTCGAGTTGGATGCAGGCCAGGCCGGTCATGAAGTCGACCGTGCCCTGGCTGTACACCTTGCCGTCACAGCCGAGCATCGCGCCGCTGTTGTAGTACTGGGTGTTGACGACGGTCAGGATGTCCTTGATCGCCAGCGCGGTCTTGAAGTACTCGGTGCCGGTGGACTGCATGTCCAGGGTCTGCGGGGCCATGGTGATCACCAGGCCGGCGCCGACCTTGCCGGACAACGAGCGCAGCGCCTGGGACATGTAGGTGGAGTTGATGCCGTTTTCCAGGTCGATGTCCACGCCGTCGAAGCCGTAGGTCTGGATCAGCGTGTACAGCGTGTTCGCGAAGTTGTTCGCCGACGAGGAGCTGTTGACCGAGACGGTGCCCTTCTCGCCGCCGACCGAGATGATCACCTTCTTGCCGGCCGCCTTCTTGGCCGCGATGTCGGCCTTGAACGCCGCCTCGGAGTAGTTCAGCGCCGGGTCCAGGGTGAACGAGACGCCGCCGGGGGTGCTCGTGGCGTCCGCGAACGAGACGGCGATGATGTCGTACTCGGCGGGCACCTGGGCGATGGTCTGGATAGTGGCGCCGTTGTTGAAGTTCTGCCAGTAGCCGGTGAGCACGTGCTTGGGCAGTTGGCCGCCGCCACCACCGGTGCCGGTGGTCGCGGTGACCGCGGCCGACTTGGCCGACTCACCCGCCGAGTTGCTCGCGCTGACCTGGAAGTTGTAGGAGGTGGACGCGGTCAGGTTGACGGCCGTCGCACTCGTCCCGGACACGGACTGCACCTTCGTGCCGTCCTGGTACACGTGGTAACCGGTGGCGCCGGGAACGGAGTTCCAGGACAGCGGCACGCTCGACGAGGTCGGGGTGCCGGCGGCCAGGCCGGTGGGGGTGGCCGGGATCTGGGTGCCGCCGCCGGTGGTGGTCGCGGTGACCGACGCCGACTTGGCCGACTCGCCGGCCGAGTTGCTCGCGCTGACCTGGAAGTCGTACGCGGTGTTCGCGGTCAGGCCGGTGACGGTCGCGCTGGTCCCGGTGACCGACTGCACCTTGGTGCCGTTCTGGTACACGTTGTAACCGGTCGCGCCGGGGACGGAGTTCCACGAGAGGGGGACACTCGTGGCGGTCGGCGCACCGGCGGCCAGGCCGGTCGGGACGGCCGGGATCTGGGTGTTGCCGCCGGGGCCGGCGAGGGTGATGTCGTCGGCGTAGTAGGCGGGTTGGCCGTACCAGCCGTGTGTGTAGACGGTGACCGAGGTGGTCGAGGGGCCGGTGCGGAACGTGGTGGTGAGTTGCTGATACGTTCCGGCGCCCGGTGTCCAGGTGGACGGGTCGGTGGTACCGGTGCCGGTCGCGCCCAGGTAGACGTAGCTGCCCTGGACCCAGGCACTCAGCGTGTAGGCCGAGTTCGGCAACACCGTGACGGTCTGCGCGCATCGGGCGTTGTCGGCGCCCGCCGGGGTGGCCTTGAGCGCGCCGGTGCCGGTATGCGCCGGGGTGCTCACCGCGGCGCCGGAGCCGGCCGAACAGGTCCATCCGGAAAGGCCGTCCTCGAAGCCGGGATTGCTCACCAGGTTGTCGGCGGCCTGTGCGCTGCCGGCCACGGCGACGGTCAGACCGGCGCCGGCCAGGGTGAACGCCGCGAGGGCGGCGAGGGTGGGGCGTCCGCGGCGAGGGGACTTCGCTCGCGGAACATGCGAAACGCGTGCCACTACTGCCTCCGTGCGTGGAGAAGCGATGTGGGTGGACGTGGTACCGCTGCATGCGCGACAGCCCGCCCTGCGCGCATATTGGTCTAGGCCAAAGTGGTCCAGACCAATAGAGCGTGTCAAGGTTTTCCACCCGATCCGGGCCCGTTTACCTCGCCGTCCCCAACCGGTTACGCTCCGCAGTGCCCCGATTCCCGTCCCCACGACCGGATTTGCCGTGCGCCGAAGCGGGCGCGGCGGTGGATCAGACGTCGCGCCGGCCGAGCAC
The DNA here is from genome assembly GCF_042754445.1 of Embleya sp. NPDC059213. Lineage (NCBI taxonomy): Bacteria > Bacillati > Actinomycetota > Actinomycetes > Kitasatosporales > Streptomycetaceae > Embleya > Embleya sp. NPDC059213. Next base: position 67,043 of record NZ_JBHZAV010000033.1, on the reverse strand, counting down.
GACGGCGGCGGCGAGCAGCGCGGCGACCGGCCACAGGGCGAACGCCGACCAGGCTCGGGCCGACGAGCCGGCGTCCGCGTCGACCAGCGTCGTCCAGGCGATCCGCGGCAGCACACCGCGCAGTTCGGCGAGAACGGGATTGCCGTCGGCGGGCACGAACTCGGGCAGCAGCACCGACACCGCGAAGACCGTGCCCAACGCGGCGACGGGGCCGCGCAGGAGGGCGCCGACGGCCAGGCCGACCAGCGCGGATGCCGGCAACAGCAACGCCGCGGCCGCGAATCCGCGCGCCGCGCCGGGCGAGCCGATCGACATGCCCAGGCCCTCGCCGGACAACACGACCTGCGCGGTGCCGAACGAGGCCGCCGCCGCGAGCACCCCGACGGCGGAGGTGACCGTGGTCAGGACGGCCGCCTTGGCGAGCAGCACCCGGCGCCGGTCCGGGACGGCGACGAACGTGGTGCGGATCAGGCCGCTGGTGAACTCGCCGACGAGGAACAGCGCGCCGACCGTGCCGGCGCCGATCATCAGCACGCCCCAGATCCCGTGGTTGAACGAGGCACCCAGTCGATCGAGGTCGGCGCGTCCGCGCGCGCCGATCACCTGCACCCGCGAGCAGGTCGGCCAGGTGAGGCCCGCGGCGAACGGGGGTGCCAGGAGCAGTGGGAGGAACATCGTGCGTTGGCCGCGGAGTTTGAGCCATTCGGCGGCGAACAGGTCACCGAAGCGGGGACCGGCGTCGGGATGGGCGGGTCGCATCACACGTCCCGGTGGCGGAGCAACATCGGCACGAGGATCGCGGCGAGTGCCCAACCGGCGAGCGCGGTCCAGGCCGCCGCGATCGAGGGGATACGTTCCACGATGTGTCCCTGGGTCATGATGGTCAGGCGTCCCCAGGCGTACGCCGGCATGGCGTTGACCAGATGTGCGCTCGATGCGGCATCGAGCAGCGGGAGCCGCCCCCTGATCGCCACCGGGCCGAGCAGGAAGAAGACCACAACCGCGAACACGACTCCGGCGGTGTGGCGGACGATCATGGCCGCCGCCATGCCGATCAGTGCGCACATCGGGACCATCACCGTGGTGCCCGCGATGCTGCGCACGACGCCCGGGGTGCCGAAGGAGAAGCCGGTGATCCGGTCCGAGTAGGCGACGAAGGTCGCGCCCCAGGCACCGATGCCGATGATCAGGCCGAGCAGGGCCAGCACGCCGCTCAGTACGACCATCTTGGCGAGCAGGACCCGACCTCGGGCCGGCACCGCGATGAAGGTGGTCCGGATCAGTCCGCTCGCGTGCTCGCCGGCGATCGTCATCGCGCCGATCGTGCCGGCGGTGGCCATCAGCAGCAGGAATCTGGGGAAGGGTAGGGCGTCATGGCCCGGGTCGACGTCCTGCCTCTGCCGGGCGGACAGGGTCGGCCAGGCGTCGTGGGTGATCGATGCCGCGTCGTAGGCGAAGTAGACGTACAGCGGCACCAGCAGGGCGAGCACGATCGGGGTCGAGCGCAGCGAGCGGAGTTTGATCCATTCGGCGGCGATCAGGTCGCGCCGGCGGGCCGGGGCCGTGGCGGACGGGGTCGCGGCGGGTGTGGTGGTGGTCATCGTCGTGCGCCTCCTTCGGAACTCGCGGCGCGAAATTGCACGCTCTCGGCGGTGAGTTGCATGAACGCCTCCTCCAACGACCCGCCGCGGGCCATGACCTCGTGGACCATCACCCGGTGGGTGAACGCGAGTTCGTTGACCCGGGCGGCGGTCGGTCCGGCCACCGCGAGCGTGTCGGGGCCGATCCGGCGTACCGACGCGCCGGCGTCGGTGAGCACGCGGGCCAGGGCCTCCGGGTCGGGGGTGCGCACGGTGACGCCGGCGTCGGCGCGCGCGGCGAAGTCGGCGAGGGACTCGTCGGCGATCAGCCGACCCGCGCCGATCACCACGAGGTGGTCCGCGGTGTGTTCCATCTCGCTCATCAAGTGACTGGAGACCAGTACGGTCCGGCCCTCGGCCGCCAATTCGCGAAAGAGCCCGCGGGCCCATCGGATGCCCTCCGGATCCAGGCCGTTGGTCGGCTCGTCGAACAGCAGCACCGGCGGGTCGCCGAGCAGGGCGGTGGCGATGCCCAACCGCTGCCGCATGCCGAGCGAGAAGCCGCCGATCCGCCGCGCGCCGGCCGCGCTCAGGCCGACCGTGGCCAGCACCTCCCGGACCCGGCCCCGGGGCAGGGCGTTGCTGCGGGCCAGGGCCGCCAGGTGCGCGTTCGCCGTCCGGCCCTTGTGCACGTCGTTCGCGTCCAACAACGCGCCCACGTGCCGCAGTCCGGTGCCGAACGTGCGAAACGCTCGACCGTCGATGGTCGCGGTGCCGCCGGTCGGAGTGTTCAGGCCGAGCAACATCCGCAGCGTGGTGGTCTTGCCGGCGCCGTTGGGGCCCAGGAAGCCGGTCACCCGGCCGGGCCGCACCGAGCAGGTCAGGCGGTCCACGGCCGGGGCACCGCGGCCGTAGCGCTTGGTCAATTCGTGGAATTCGATCACGCCGTCGAGCCTGCCGGTGGCCGGGGCGTGCGCACATCGGCCCACGGCCCGGGTGGGGTTGCGCCCATGGGATGCAGCCCGTGGGCTGATTCCGGCGGCGGGGGTGCCGGCTAGCATCGGCGAGGTGCAACGAACCCTGAAGCCTGCCGCCCCGCCGTCCCGGTTGTCGCCCGGTGCGCTGACCACGCTGAGTCGGTGTGCGGTGCCCGCGTTCGCGCTGCTGGTGTACGGCACGATGCCGCAGCCCTTGCATCCGGTGTTCCTGGCGCCGGATCACTTCCTGCGTCCGGGGCGGTGGCTGCTGGTGGGCCTGGCGGTGGTGCTGGCGCTGCCGATCGGCTGGGCCGGGCGGCGGCCGCTGCCGGTGCTCGGGCTGCTGCTGGTCGAGGCGTTCGTGGCCCGGACGTTCGGGATGCGCTCGTGGCCGTTGTTCCTGGCGGCGGACGTACTGGTCTTCCACATCGCGGTCGGCTGCACCCGTCGGGTCGCGGCCGGGGCGCTGGTCGGCGTGTTGACCGGATGGGCCCTGATGGCGACCGCCTTCGTACCCGTCGGCAAGGCTTTCACCGTGCTCACCGGCCCCTCCTCCACGCTCGCGGTGGCCGCCGCGGCCGGCTGGATCCTGGGCAGTTGGATCCGGCTGCGGCAGGACCACGCCGACGCGTTGCGGGCGCAGGCGGCCATTTCGGCGGTGCAGGCCGAACGGCTGCGGATCGCCCGCGAGTTGCACGATCTGGTCGCGCACCACATCGGCGCGATCGCGATCCGGGCGGGTGCGGCGAAGCGGGTGATCGCGACCCAACCGGACGGTGCGCGCGAGGCGCTGGGGGTGATCGAGACGACGAGTCGGGAGACGCTGACCGGGCTCCGGCATCTGCTCGGCGCGCTGCGGGAGCCGGATCCGGGCGGGGGGTCGGCGGCGGACGGGCACGAACAGACGCGCCTGAGGCCCGATTCGCGGTCTCTCGCGCCGGCACCGGGCCTGGCGGATCTGGAGCGGCTGGTGGCGAGTACGGCCGATGCCGGGGTGCGGGTCGACGTGCGGTGGTCGGGGAAACGACGCCCGCTGGCCACCGAGGTCGAGTTGTCCGCGTACCGGATCGTCCAGGAGTCGGTGACCAACGTGCTGCGCCACGCGGACGCGCGACTCTGTCGGGTCTCCGTGGACTACGGGACGCACGAGTTGGCCATCGAGATCGTCGACGACGGCGGCGGCCGGGCGACCCGGCAGCCCGGGAGCGGTTACGGCATCGCCGGCATGCGCGAGCGGGTCGGCCTGTTGCACGGGCGGTTCAGCTCCGGGCCACGGCCGGAGGGCGGCTTCCGGGTCGCCGCGAGGTTGCCGATATGACGATCCGGGTCGTGCTGGCCGACGACCAGCCGGTGGTGCGCGCCGGCCTGCGCATGCTGATCGCCGACATCGCGGACATCGACGTGGTGGGCGAGGCCGGTACCGGAGCCGAGGCGGTGCGGCTGGCCCGCGACCTCGATCCGGACGTGGTGGTGATGGACATCCGGATGCCGGTGATGGACGGGATCGAGGCGACCCGGATCATCACGGCGGAATCGGCGTCGACGCGCGTGGTCGTGCTGACCACGTTCGACGAGGACGAGAACGTCTACGGCGCGTTGCGGGCCGGCGCGGGCGGGTTCCTGGTCAAGGACATGGTGCTGGAGGACATCATCGCGGCGGTCCGGGTGGTCGCGGCCGGCGACGCGCTGATCGCGCCGGCCGTCACCCGCCGGCTGATCGCCGGGTTCGTCGACCGGGCCCCCGCGCCCACCCGGCAAAGCCGCGAGCTCGACGGCATCACCGAGCGCGAACGCGAGGTGCTGACCCTGATCGCACGCGGCAGATCCAATGGCGAGATCGCCACCGACCTCTACATCAGCGTGGCCACGGCGAAGAGCCACGTGGCCCGCCTGCTGGCCAAACTCGACGCCCGGGACCGGGTGCAACTGGTCATCGTGGCCTACGAGTCGGGATTGGTGTGAGTTCTGGATCGTGAGTCGTCGTCCGGCGCGGGCGGGTGGGCACCCGGTGGGGTCGGGCGGGTCGGAGCCGACAACACGCGCCGGAGCACGGCGAGCAGTTCGGGGCCGGCGGGCGGGTGCGGTGCGCGCCAGGCGAGGTGGCCGTCGGGCCGGACCAGGACCGCGCCGGTCGCCGGGACGCCGCAGACGCGCTGGAAGGTGCCGGGCTCCCGTTCCCGGACCGGGCCTCCGTCGAGGACGCGCACCACGACCGTCGACCCGCTCGCCTCGGCGACCTCCGCCTGTCGTCGCCAGGCCGGCTCGTCCGCGCCGATGATCAGGGTGAAGCCGGGCGCCGGTGCGAGCAGGTCCAGGGTCGAGGTGATCCCCGGCGGCCCGATCAGGCGCGTGTGCGGGAGGCGGTGGCCGGGGCCGACGGGCGCGCGGCCGTGGGCGAGGAAGGACTCGGGTCGGTGTGGGTCGTCGGGGTCGGGGACGACGGCGGTGGAGCGGTAGACGACGTCGAGCAGGAGTTCGTCGTCGATGCGGTAGCCGGACCGGGCCGCGGCGTTGGCCCGGGACAGTTCGATCACCTCGCGGGCCGGCGCGCGGCGTTCGGCCTGGTAGCTGTCCAGGAGCGCGGGTGTGGCGCGGCCGGCGACCACGGCGGCGAGCTTCCAGGCCAGGTTGTCCGCGTCGCCGATCCCGGTGTTCATCCCGTGCCCACCGGTCGGCGGGATCACGTGCGCCGCGTCGCCCGCGAGCAGGATCCGGCCGCTGCGGTAGGCGTCGGCCAGGCGGGCGTCCATCCGCCAGACCATCGTGTCGCGCACCCGCACGTCCAGATCGGCGATGCCGGCGGCGACCCGGATCAGCTCTTCGAGGCGGCGCGGATCGGTGAAGTCCTCGTCGTCCCGCGCCTGTTCGGGGTCGAAGGGGTACTGGTGGATCCATCGGCGGTCGTTGTCGACCGCCATGAAACCGCCGCGCCCGGGTGGGGTGAGGAAGTACGAGGCGCTCGCCCGGTCGGCCACCACCGCGCCGAGCGGGGCATCGAATCGCACGCTGAGGAAGTGGCCGAGGCCGGTCGGGCCCTGCATCCCGATCCCCGCACCGGCCCGCACCGAACTGCCCGCACCGTCACAACCGACGAGCCAGTCGGCACACACGGTGTACCGCCGACCGCCGGCACGCTCCACCAGGACGGCGCGTACGTGATCGCCCTCGTCGGTGCAGGAGACCAGCCGGGTACCGAACCGGATCCGGTCCTCCCCCGCCGCGGCCCGCGCCCGGCCGAGCAGGATCGGTTCGAGCACGTCCTGCGAACAGATCAGGCCGGGCGCGGGGGTGCGTTCCGGCTGCGGCGCGTCGGGCGAATCCGCGGGGACCACGCCGGTTCGCACGAAATCGGGGTCGACCAGGTCCCGGCCGCGATAGAAGAAGACCTGCGAGGCGGGCAGGCCGGCTCGGCGTACCTCGGCTTCGAGCCCGAGGCGGCGCAGGATCTCCATCGAACGGGCGGCGATCCCCCGGGCCTTCGGGTGGTGCGCGGTGGTCGGGTGGGCTTCGACGAGGAGGTGATCGACGCCTTGATCGGACAGCAGGGCGGAGAGGGTCAGGCCGACGGGGCCGCCTCCGACGATCAGGACGGGGGTCGTGGTCGGTCCGGTCGCCACCGGAACGGTCGTCGTCGGTACGGCCTTCGTCGGTACGGCCTTCGTCGGATTCACGGCGCTCCAGACGTGCTGCTCGGCGCGGTGGACGCGGCCGATGCATCGAGTAACGTTCATCTTGATGTTTCGACGTTACCATCGGATGGCATCGGTTCGCCGAACTCCCGACCTCGACACACACGACGAGGGAGGGGGCGTACTCTCCACAATCCCAACCCACAATCCCAACCCACGGACCCGAGCCGCGGATCCCGAGCCGACACCCCGGCCGCCCCGAGAGTCGAAGACGTGACCATGACCGAGAACCTGGCCAAGGCCAACCCCCGAGGGCTGCACTTCATCGCCGAGTTGGCCAACACCGTGCAAGCCGACACGCACACCGGGCCGGCCGACCTCCAGGCCCTGCTGACGCGCCACGGCGGCCCGGCCTTCACCCTCTCCGCAGCGGACGCCCGGCAACTGTGCGAGGCCACCGCCCACCTGATCCGCATCCTGGCCACCCGGGACGAGGACCGGGCCGCCGAGGCGATCAACGACCTCCTGGACCGCTACCCGGCACAGCCCCACCTGGTCCGCCTGCCCGGCCGCCCCTGGTCCCTGCACGCCCGCGCGCCCCGGACCGCCGATCCGGCGCACTGGCTGCTCTCCACCGCCGCCCTGGCACTCGGCCTGTGGCTCAGCGAACGGGGCGGCTGCGCCTGGGGCCAATGCGCCGCTCCCGACTGCGCCGACTACTTCATCGACACCGGCCGCCGCGCGCCCCAGCGCTACTGCACCACCCGCTGCGCGACCCGAGTACGCGTGGCCACCCACCGCGCCCACAAATCGACGACGAACCGGGCCGAATAGAGCCCTTCCGGCGCATCGGGTACGGGCCACCCGGAACCGGCCGATCGATACCGCGGAGGCGCCTCGGCCGATCGATACGGCGGAGGCGCCGGGCCCCGTTCGCCCGGGCGGTCAGGGCGTGTCCTGCGGTGCGGTCACGGTCGGGGTGGGTCGTGGTGTCGGGCGGCGGCGGTGGACGACCCGCAGGATGTCGGCCCACGCGACGGCGGCCATCGCCGCGCAGACGGCCGCGGCCGGGATCCAGAGCGCGCGGGCGCCGCCCAGGTCGATGTCCGCGGCCACGGCACACAACGTGCCAGCCAGGATCAGGATGGGCAGCGCGATCCCCGCGGGGGCCAGCCGCCGGGCGAGCGGGCCGCCCGCCGCGGGCGGTCGGCCGCCGGAGCCCCGATTCGGCGTCGGACGGGGGGCTGAGGCAGTCATGGCCGAAACCTATCCGGAACCCGTCCGGCCACACCGCACAGGCGACCCGGCCGACGCTCGGGCCACGCGCGTGGCGCCCGGGTCGTGGGTCAGGGCTTGCGTCGTGGGTCAGGGCCCGCGTCGTGGCGACGGTTATCCCACCGGGTGCGGGCGAGGCTCGCGTGGGCCGCGGAAGGGCTGTGTCCGGCTGAGCACGAGGTTGGTGGTCGTGCTCCCGAACCGGGCCAACGCGTCGACGAGTTCCTCCAGGTGGGACATCGACGTGGCCGCCACCTTCAGTACGTAGCAGTCGTCCCCGGTGGTGCGCAGGCACTCCAGAATCTCCGAGCGCTCCGCGAGCAGTCGGCGCAGCGGCTCGTGCCGGGTGCCCGGATACTTCAGTCGGACCACGGCCAGCACCGCGTAGCCGGTCCGCTCCAGATCCACCTCCGCCCGAAAGCCGGTGATCACGCCGGCCGCCTCCAGCCGCCGCACCCGCTCGGTCGTCGCCGACGCGCTCAGATTCACCCGCCGGGCCAGCTCCGTATAGGCGATCCGGCCGTCCCGCTGAACCTCGTCCAGGATCGCCCAGTCGGTCGCGTCAAGATTCTCGGTCATTCGCCGAGATTACCGGTGGATCCACGGCCGAACCGCGTCTGAACAGGCCGGATTCCCTTCTGGCCACCCGTCCCGGCCGGCTAGGCTCGATGTCGTGAAGATCGGAGTCAACGTCCTCAATTTCGGCCCCGGCACCGATCCGGGAGTCCTGCGCAACTGGGCCCGGACCGTGGAAGACCTGGGTTTCGACCTACTGATGGTCTCGGACCACATCGCCGTCACGCCCGACGTCGCCCGGCAATATCCGGCCCCCTTCTACGAGCCGTTCACCACCCTGTCCTGGCTGGCCGGCATCACCACCCGGATCCGGCTCGGCACCACGGTCCTCATCGCGCCCTACCGGCATCCGCTGCTCACCGCCCGAATGGCGGCCAACCTGAACGAGCTCAGCGACGGCCGGTTCGTCCTGGGCGTCGGGGTGGGCTGGGCGCGCCAGGAGTTCGCCGCGCTCGGGGTCCCGTTCGAACGACGCGGCCGACTGACCGACGAGCATTTGCAGGCCGTTCGGGCGGCCTGGGCGGACACGGCCGACTACGGAAACCGGTCGATCCCGATCTGGGTCGGTGGGCACAGCGACGCGGGGCTGCGTCGGGCCGTACGGCTCGGGGACGCGTGGCATCCGCTGCGCTGCACCATGCCCTGGCTGCGCGAAGCCGTGGGCAGGCTGGCGGCCCTCGCGGACGAGGAAGCACTCCCGGTGCCCGGATTCGCCCCGCGGATCGTGCTCCGAACCACCACGGCGCCGGTCGAGGGATCGCAACGACTCGCCGGAGAGGGCACGATCGACCAGATCGTCGACGACCTCGAACAACTGCGGCTGCTGGGCGCCGAAACCGTCGTCCTCGACCCGTACGGCGGCGATCCCCGGGAGACCCGCCACCCACAGGCGGCCTGGCAGGCACTCGCCGAGGTGGCCGCCCGGTTCCAGACCCCCCGCACGTGAACGGAGCAATCATGACCACGCCCGACGACCACGCCCTCCTCCGGCAGGCCATCGAACTCGCGGCCGAGGCCCGCGCGGGCGGAAACCCGCCCTTCGGTTCGCTGCTGGCGGCGCCGGACGGAACGATTTTGGCGGAGGCGCACAACACGACACTCACCGACCGGGACGTGACCGCACACCCGGAATTGAAGCTCGCCAGATGGGCCGCACGAGAGTTGGACGCGGCCACGGCGGCGGAGACCACGATGTACACGAGTTGCCGGCCCTGCGAGATGTGCGCGGCGGTCATCCGGCGGGCCGGACTGCGCCGTGTGGTGTTCGCCCTGTCCGCCGAGCAGCTCCTGGACATCAGGCCGGCCCCCGACCAGCCCGCCGTGCCCGAAATCGGGCCGGCGCTGCTCGAAGAGGTGCGGGAGGTCGTCGCGGGCTATTACCGCTGACCCGCACGGCACCCGCGCCTCGATGGCGTCGTCGGGGTTCGGCTGCTGTTGTGCTCCGGGCTGCGCCGTACCAACGCCTGGCGCGCCTTGGGCGCTTGGGCTTCGGTGCTCCGGTGCTTGGTGCTTGGTGCTTGGTGGCTCAGGGCGAGACCTCGTAGCGGGTGGCGATCGCGGCGGCCCGGTCGCGCAGGGAGGTGCGCAACGACTGCGGGGTCAGGGCTTCCGCGTCCGTGGCGAGTTGCCACAGCGCCCATTCGGCGTGTCGTGAATCCTGATAGGTCACCTCCAGCCGCAGCCAACCGTCCGCGTCGGGTTCCTCGGCGCGGACGGCCAGCGCGGTGTTCAGCAGGTCCTCCCGTCGCTCCGGGTTCACCCGTACCAGTGCGGTGACCTGGTCGTCGCCGGACAGAAACTGCGCGCAGCGTTCGCGCCAGACCCGGTCCAGATCGACCCGGTTCGGTCGCTGCGCCGGTTCGGGGAGTTCCTCGGCGGCCGACATCCGGGACAGCCGGTAGGTGCGGTCCGCGCCGGATCTCGTGGCCAGCAGGTAGGCCCGGTCGCGTACGGTGACCAGGCCGATCGGGTCCACCGTGCGCCATTGGGGCGGCTGGTTCGCGGCCGCGTAGTGGATGCGGAGCCGGTGTCCGGCGAGCACCGCGCGCCGGACCTCGATCATGGTCGTGTCGGGCACCTCCTCGGTGACCAGCCGGCGGGAGAGCAGGTCGGTCTCCGGGTCGACGAGAAATCGCTGGGCCGCGTCGCTCGCGGTGGCCCGATGCCCCTCGGGCAGCGCGTCGACCACCTTGCGCATGGCCGAGGCGAGTGCCGAGCCGAGGCCGAACACCTGCTCGCCGCGCGCCGATCCGGCGGTCAGCAGGGCGAGGGCCTCGTCGTGATTCAGGCCGGTCAGCTCGGTCCGGAAGCCGGGCGACAAGGCGAACCCGCCGTGCCGACCGCGTTCGGCGTAGACCGGAACGCCGGCGGCGGACAGTGCCTCGATGTCGCGCAGCACGGTGCGCGTGGACACCTCCAACTCATCGGCCAGCGCGGCGGCGGTCAGGCGACCGTGCCGGCGCAGCAGCAACACCAGCGAGACCAGACGATCGGCGCGCATGGCAAGAAATTTATCGGAATACACGACAGGAGGTGTCGTGATTTGTTGGCAGGCTCGTCCACAAGACGTCGACGGCGGTGGTTTCCGAACCGACGGACGTGCGTACTTCCGACGAATCGATGGAGCTGATGGGGCAATGGAGCGAACGGCAGTCAACCCGGTGACGTGGTCGGTGGAACTGGGCTTCAACCAAGGTGAGATCGTCTCCGGGGAGAGCCGGACCCTGTACTGCTCCGGCCAGACCGCGATGAGCGGTGACGGAAAGCCGCAACATGACGGTGACATGGCAGCGCAGTTGGCGCTGAGTCTGGACAATCTGGAGGCCGTTCTCGGCGAGGCCGGCATGTCGCTGGCGAACCTCGTCCGGCTCAACGTCTACACCACGGACGTCGATCTGCTCTTCCGGCACTACGGCGTGCTGGCGTCGCGGTTGGGCGCCGCCGCGGTGGCGCCGACGAGCACGATGCTTGAGGTGACACGGTTGGCGATCCCGACGCTGATGGTCGAGTTGGAGGGGACGGCCGTCGCGTGATGCGGCTTCGGCGCGTTCGGTAGGCCGTCGGTCGAAGTGCGGCCTCGGCGCCTCCGGTTGGGCCGCCGGACGGGTCGCCGGTCCGGCCGGTGGTAGTGCTTCCGGTCGAACGGGCGGGGGTGGCAGGTGGGTTGGGTGTGTGGGTGGGTTCGGTGGTCGAAATGATGACGATCGGCATCCGGGGCCGGTGGCTTCGACGGCGGGTCCTGGTCGGCACGATCGCCGCACGTGGCCGCCCGCCTGCTGCTGGACGGATGCCGGCGTCGGGGTGGTGCGGCCGCGTCGGTGGCGCTGTGTCGGTGGCGCCGTGCCAGTGGCTCTGTTGTCAGCGCTCCGGGGCCGGTTGCCGGTCGGGGAGGGCGGCCAGGAGGACCTCGCAGAGGGTTTCGATGTCGCCGGCCATGTCGATTTCGGGATTGAGGAGCCATTGGAGTTGGAGGCCGTCGACGGCGGCGAGGAGGATGCGGGCGGTCCAGGCGGGGTCGGTGTCGGCGGCCGGGCCCGGGCTGGTGGGGGTGTAGGACTCCAGGGAATCGGCGATGCGGGTGCGCAGGTGGGTGTAGCGCTCGGTGAAGAAGTCGTGGGCCGGGTGCTCGGGTTCGGCGGCGGCCGCGGCCAGGTCGACGAAGAGTTTGACCAGGCCGGGGGTTCGGGCGTTGTTGGTCAGCAGGTCTGCGGGCGAGGCCGTGCCCAGATCGCCGTAGGTCGCCGCATCGGCCGCGTCGCGCGCGGCCAGCACCGCGGTGAGCAGCGCTTCCCGGCCGCCGAAGTGGTGTACGACACCGGCGTCGGTCATGCCTACCCGCTCGGCGATGTCGCGGACGGTGACCTTGCGGCTGCCGGCCTCGGCGTAGGCGGTGAGCGCGGCGTCCAGGATCTGCTGCCGCTTGTCCGCGCTCTTCCGGTAGGGACCCCGCGGGCCTCGGGTACTCACGGCGACCACTCTATGCCGGACCTGCGGCTTTCCTTAAAACCTCGACACTCAAGGTTTTAAGGATTATCGTGGCGCTCACCCCCTCCAGAGCCGAGAGAGGCCCCGCCAGGATGAGCACCGACGCCGACGACGCCGCCACCCCCGTACCCCTGCCCGACGGCTTCCTGTGGGGCGCCTCGACCGCCGCCCACCAGATCGAGGGCAACAACGTCAACAGTGACTGGTGGGCCCTGGAACACGGCGGCCACGGCCACATCGGGGAGCCCAGCGGCGACGCCGCCGACAGCTATCACCGCTGGCCCGAAGACCTCGATCTGCTGGCCGAACTCGGCTTCACCGACTACCGCTTCGGCATCGAATGGGCTCGGATCGAACCCGCGCCGGGCGAGTTCTCCCGGGCCGAGATCGCGCACTACCGCCGGATGGTCGACGGTGCGATCGAACGCGGCCTGCGCCCGTTGATCACGCTGAACCACTTCACCGTGCCGCGCTGGTTCGCCGAGCGCGGCGGGTGGACCGCGGCCGGCGCGGTGGACCTGTTCGTCCGCTATGTCGAGGCGATCGCGCCAATCATCGCAACCGACGTCCGGCATGTGTGCACCATCAACGAGCCCAACATGGTGGCGATCTTCGGCGCGATCCGGCAACTCGGGATGGACGCGATGCCGAGCGTCGGCCTCCCGGAACCGGACGCGGACACCACCGACGCCCTGATCTCGGCCCACCATCGGGCCCGCGCCGCGATCAAAGCCATCTCGCCCGATATCCGGGTCGGTTGGTCCGTCGCCAACCAGGTCTACCAGCCGCTCCCGGGCGCGGAGGCGGTGGCCGCCGCGTACCGTCGATCCCGCGAGGACGTCTTCCTGGAAGCGGCGCGCGACGACGACTGGGTCGGCGTGCAGTCGTACACCCGCACCCGAATCGGCCCGGACGGCCCGATTCCCACCGCCGAGGACGCCGAACGCACGCTCACCGGCTGGGAGTTCTACCCCCGAGCACTGGGCGAGGCACTACGCCACACGGCAGCGGTGGTCGGCCCGGTCCCGCTGATCGTCACCGAAAGCGGCATCGCCACCGACGACGACACCCGCCGCATCGCCTACACCACCGGCGCCCTGGCCGGCCTTGCCGCAGCCTTGGCCGACGGCATCGACGTACGCGGCTACCTGCACTGGACCCTGCTGGACAACTACGAATGGGGCTCCTATCGACCCACCTTCGGCCTGATCGCGGTGGACCGACGGACATTCACCCGAACGCCGAAGCCCTCGGCCAAGTGGCTCGCAGACGTGGGCCGTTCGGGATCCTTGCCACGAACGCGGGAATGACGGCGGGCGGTCGCGGTGATCCGACTCGGAGGGCGCGGCACGGCGCGGCGAGGCGGTGGGCGGGGCTCGTGGGCCGGGCCAGGTCGCGAGCGCGGCGCACCAGCCGACCCGAGTCGCAAGCCGGGCCCGGGGGCCGAGTCGGCAAGCGGCAAGCGCCGTGCCGTACCCCGATCCGGCGCCGACGTGCAACAGATCGGCACCTTCACACAGGCGAGCGTGCCGGTACATGTTGACGGCCGGAGTCGGCAGCGTTGACGACAACGTCGCGAACCGCTCGGTCACCTCGGCGCCCTTGCTCGCGTCATCGGCGTGATGCGGACCGATTCGAGTCACCAGCGTGCGATCCGATTACACCGCGTCCGCGCCCATGCTTCGGGGTCGTCGTACCCCCGCTGTACCGCCCACCCGTCCCCATCGGTCGGTTCCCTCCACCCCGGCACGAAGGTGTGGCGGGGTGTATGGGCAACCGCGCTGCGCCATCCGGATACCGGACGGGTCGCGGTGTCGGCGATTCTCCGTGCCGGACGCCGCCCATCCATGGTCGCTCCGTTACTCGTCGGGCGTGTCGTCGTATGAGGGCATGCACGATTCCCGCCCGTTCGGCCCGTCGAGCCACACCCATTGGCCGTCACGGGTCACGGTGACCCCGTGCTGTCGTCCAGCTCCAGGCCGAGGGCCACGAGCTCCGGGAGGAGGACGTCGCCAGGCTCTCCCGCTCAAGCACCGCGACCTGAACCTGCTCGCCGCTACAGCCTCACCCCGAGCGTCCCATCCGCCAGCGCCCCGCACCCGCTCCGCGACCCGGACGCGGTCGGAACCGGATGAAGACGAGACCGGCGCGGAATGAATCCGGCCCGTCGTTGCCTGCGGCCCGGCACAGGCTCGCCCGGGTGGTCAAAGGAGGGCACCGCCGGAGACCTCGATGCGCTGGGCGGTCATCCAGCGCAGGCCCTCGGACGCCAGCGTGGCGATGGCGTCGCCGATCTCCTCGGGTTCGCCGACGCGGCCGAGCGCGGTCTGCCCGGCGAGACCCCGGCGCATCTCGGCGTCATCCCGCATGGCACCGCCGTTGAAGTCGGTGGCGGTCGGCCCCGGGGCAATGGAGTTGACCCGGATGCCGCGGGGGCCGAGTTCTGCCGCCAGAGTGCGGCTCAGGGCCTCGACGGCGGCCTTCGAGGCGGAGTAGACCGAGGTCGCGGGACTGGTGTGGCGAGTCAACGACGACGAGACGTTGATGACGTGGGCGTCCTGCGCCAGCAGCGGCACAAGCGACTGGATGAGGAAGAACGTGCCCCGCACGTTCGTGCCGAACACCGTGTCGAAGTCGTCGGCCGTGACAGCTTCCAGCGGGCCGAAGACACCCACCCCCGCGTTGTTGACCACGATATCGAGCCGCGAAGCCCCCCAGCGCTCAAGCAGTCCGCTCAGCTCGGAAGCGAAGGCTCCGAAGGAGGGGACGTCGCTGATGTCGAGACGCACGACTGCGGCAGTCCCGCCCGCAGCTTGCACTTGCTGCGCCGTCTCCTCGGCCCCGGCCGCGTCACCGCGATGGGTGACCACGACCCGCACCCCGCGCGCCGCCAGGGCAAGAGCCGTACTCCGACCCAGGCCACGGTTCGCACCGGTCACCAAAGCGATCCTGTCGACTGTCAGCACAGCTGCTCCCTCATCGCACGGCACCCGAGAGACGGCGGGCGCGCAATCAGATGCGAGTCGCTTGACTCGCCTTTCCACCGCACCGTAGTCAGGCGAAAAGAGGCGAGTCAAGTGACTCGCCTCGGAGCTAGGGCATACTGAACGCATGGCAGCAGAGCTCTCCGCGCATCACCGCCGCCTCGCCCAGCAAAAGCGTGAGGCGATCATCTCCGCAGCCACGGACCTCTTCCTGAACCGCGGTTACGACGGCACTTCCCTCGCCCGCATCGCCGAAGGGGCGGCAGTCTCGAAGTCCACCCTGTTCAAGCAGTTCCCCACCAAGGCAGCCCTCTTCGAGGCCATCGTCACCGAGTCCTGGCAGCGTGACGCCGGAGGCACCGTCGCACGGCCTCAGGCCGGAGACCTGCGTTCCGGCCTGACCTCCATCGGCCACCGCTACGCCGACCTGATCGGCCGGCCCGGCATGACAGCCCTGTTCCGCATCGTCATCGCCGAGCTGCCCCGCTTCCCCGAACTGGGACGGATGCAGTTCCAGCTCGGCAAGCTGCCCTACTTCACCTCGGTCCAGCACTACCTGGAGTCGGAGCACGAGGCCGGTAACGCCGACGTCCCGGACGCCGAGAGCGCCGCCAACCAGTTCCTCGGGATGATCGCCAACTACGTCCTGTGGCCCCGCATGCTGCTGACCGACTGGAACCCCGCAGCCTCCGACACCCGCCACGCCGTCGAGCAGGCCGTAGAGACCATGCTCGCCCGCTACACCTCCGATCGACCGGCCTGATCCGAAGTCCGAGATGTTCCGCCTCGTTCGCGGCACGGGGCACATCCTCGACGTGCTCGACGTCCTCCACCGCGAGCGCCTCGCGCTCCGCATCCACGACGGCGCGTTCTCCGCGATGGACCTCACCGCCCGCCACCCGCGCACCGGCGAGCTCCTGTCCACGGTGAAGTTCATGGTGCAGACCCTCGCCGCCGCCGGCGAACTCCGGCGCGACCTCCAGCGGGAGCCGACCTACGACGGCCTGCGCGCCGCCGGCCAAGGGCAACAAGGGCGGGCGCCCGCCGTGGCGGCCGCGAAGACTGCGAGCGTCCATACCGCCTACCCGGAGGGCCGCTCGATCGCCGCCCTCGCCCGCGACCACGGCGTCAGCCGCGGCGCGATCCGTACGGCCGTCGCCGACCTCATGCCCGACCACGCCGCCGTCGAGGAGGACGTCCCGGCGCCGGAACTGCCGGTCGCCCTCGACATGCCGGGCAACGTCGCCGACTTCCTCCGTGCGGCCGATCCGGAGCCCGCCGAGCGGGATCCGCTCGATCAGGGGGTGACCGTAAAGCGTGGCCAGGGCTACACCCTGCGCGTCGGCGCCGCCCCAGCCGTGCACCGCCGGTTCCTCGCCCGCTGCCGGCCGCTCGACGGCGGCCACGGCGTTCCCGCGGTCCCGGCACAGCGCAAGGCCCGCCGCGAGTACGAGAACCGTGTCAGCACGCTCACGCCGACCGGACCATGATCGTTCTCAGCGCCAATGGCTTTACCGACGTTCCCCGAGGCCGTAGTCGAACCAGATCCGGTGGGTGCCGTCCGCGTCGACTCCGATGCCCCCGGTCCCGGTGATCCCAGCCAACGCAGCCGTTCCACTGCCGGGGACGACAATGAAGAATTCGTCCGATCTCCCTTCACCCGCAGTGGTCGCGGAGTGCGCGAAATTGAAGGTGCCCGCCTGCCCGTGGAGCGTCCCCTCGAAGGACTCCATGGCGACATACGTCCCCGCCCCGCTGGACTGGTCGAACGCGGCGGTGAACAGGGTCGCAGAACGGCCGGCGATCTCGCCTTCGTACTGCTTCTCCATGGTGGCGACACCGACGGGCAGCGCCGTCTCGATCGCGGGACTCGGCAACGAAGTCGGGGTGAACTCGGCAACCTTGAACGTTCCTGAAGCTCGCATCCCCGGATCGTAGGCCCCACCACCGACATCGCCCCGGGCATCCGTCCATGATCCGCCGGACAG
Organism: Embleya sp. NPDC059213; assembly: GCF_042754445.1. Lineage (NCBI taxonomy): Bacteria > Bacillati > Actinomycetota > Actinomycetes > Kitasatosporales > Streptomycetaceae > Embleya > Embleya sp. NPDC059213. Next base: position 50,050 of record NZ_JBHZAV010000033.1, on the reverse strand, counting down.
GAACAGGCTTTGGCCTCACCGTCATCACCAGGCCCCGCCCGTACGGAGCCCCGCCAAACGCACCATTGCTTCCTCGACGAGCCCGCACCTCGACAAGGTGGACCCGGTTCCGCCCTGCGGTCGGACTCTCTTCGAACTACCGCTCCCCCGCCGCGCCCCCCCCCCGGCGCGTCAGCGCCCCCGACCCAGCCCGCCCCCGGTGATCGACGCGCGCAGCGCGGAGAGCGGCGGAGCCGCAAAACAAAGACTTCGTGGCCCGGAGCGAAGCGCAGGGACACGAAGTCACGAGCGAGGGGCCACTTTTTGCGGAGGAGCGTCGCCGAACGAGAGCTACTAAACGGGAGTGGTCTGAAAGAGCCCCGCCCGGCATCGGGTGGCCGGACGGAGCAGGGCCGCGCCAGAACGCGAGGGTGACGGGCGGCAGCGGGTCACGGTCGGGCAGGAAGCGCGCGTCCGGCTGCGGAAGCGGCGGGAAGGCCGGGGCGTGCTCTGTGCAGGCCCACAGCGTGAACCCGGACCCACCACGCCCGGACTCGATCACCTGCACCGGTACGAGGTCGGCCGAGTCCTCACAGCGGCAGCAGTGGCGGTAGAACGGGGCGGGCATCACGCCATCACCCCCGCCGCGCGTGCCGCCCGCCGGACGGCACACAAGGCCGTTGAGACGTTGATCGAGAGCGGCCGGGCGTATCGCGTCAAGGGAATGGGGACGTACGTCAAGCGCGACCAGGGCGCCGAGGTCGACCCGTCGGAGTGATCGGCGGGGCGAGTGCTGCCCAGGAAGCGATCAGCCCCGACCCGTGTTGCTTCGGGCCGGGGCTGACACGGTGCTTAGCGCCGGACGCCGGTCCGACGTCAACCCGCCCGTTCGGTCCGTCGCACCACGTGCGCTGACCGTCCGGGGTTACGGTCACTCCGTGCTGTTCCCGGGTCGGTTCTCCCCGGCTGCGCCAATCCTCGAATGCTGTCTCGGCTTCCGCCCACAAGTCGCGCGGACCATTTGCGTTCACCTCGAACTTGTCGGCCCCGGGCTTGTAGTCCACCGATGCCCAGGACAGTCCGTCACTGAGCCATTGCGTGTACTCGCCTGCCGTATCGCCGTGCCCGAAGTACACGCGTTGTTCAACCTCGGGCAGGCAGAGCCCGATTGCGAACTCGGCGTGTTCTTCCCGCATGGGTCGCGGGTCGGTCGTGGTGTGTCGAACCCTCTTGGTGTCCGGGTCCGCGATGACGTCGCCGACGAACTCGCGGGTGTCGAACCGGCGTCGTTGCGACCGTGCCCACATGAAGTTCACGCTGCCCACGAACGGGCCGCTTGCCGTGCCGTCGCCGTTGACGACAAGGCGTAGAAGCCCGCTGTTGTGGAACGCGGTTCCCCAGGGCGTGAGGATCACACCGCCGGGCTTCACTTGCTCCGGCCACTCGTACGGGACGTGCTGAACCGCCATGGTCGCGATGAGGCGGTCGTAGGGCGCGCCGTCCGGGTACCCCCGAAATCCGTCGCCCACGATTACGAACGGCTCTGCGTCGCAGGCAAACAGGTTCTCTTTCGCCTGTACCGCAAGAGCCGGGTCCACCTCGATCGAGATCACCCCGCCGTCCGTCAGTGCAGTGGCCAACAGCGCGGCGTTCCATCCGGTGCCGGTCCCGATTTCGAGGACGCGGTGATCCGGGCGGATGTCGAGTTGTTCGAGCATGAGCCGGACAAGGGACGGCATCGACGCGGACGACGACGGGAACAGACCACCCCCTTCCGCTCCGTCGTCCATTTGGGTGACCAGAGGGATGTCCGCCGCTACGGCTTCCGCCCACGCGTCCGGGTTCGTCTCGCGGTTGATCGGTTCGTCGGCGTCCGTCCACACCACATCAGGGATGTACGGGCGCCGGGGGACCGCTGTGAACACCCGATCCCAATCGACTTCGGTCACTTGTCCTAGTCCTTGTCCGGCGCGGGCTTGGGCTGGGGCCGCTGTCCGTCCTGCTCCCGGATGGGGGTCTTGCTGTCTCCGTCGTCTCCGGGCTTGTTGTGCTGTCCCATTGCCGTACCTCCCGAGTTGTCGAGTCGGTATCCATGCTGTGCCTGCCCGCCGGTTGCGGGACGCCGAATACCCATAAGGGGTAGAGCTGTTCCGTTTCCGCCGGCGGGTGGTCTTAGATCCCCGTGGGGTGGTCCCGCCGATGATCGGCACGCCGAACGCTCGCGGGAACGAGGGGTTGAGCGTGGACCGATCCGCCGGGATCCGGTCGGGTCGTGTCCACGGTCAGTCCGGACATCGGTGCCGTCCAATTGGATCGGTGCAGCACGTGGGGCCGCACGATGCCCCAGGGCAGTCCTGTATGTGTGTTCAGCCGAGTTTCAGGAGCACGCCGGGCGGGCAGGGCGGGTCCTGATCGGGCCGAACGTCGACGTCCATATGCCGCGCGCTGTTTCCGACGGACGGAGCCCGGCGCCCCGCCGGCGAGAACTCTCGCCACACCGACACGCTCTCTCCTTTCCGGGTGGGATGGGGCAGGGGCCCGACCAACTGTGAACGAAGGTTGCCGGTTCACCCTGCCCCCTGCCGCGCACGGATCGGCCGTACGCGGGTCAGGTGCCGTCTCACGGACGGACACCCGTCTGGTGGGCCCGGTCCGGGGTCAGTCGACCCTGTTGTAAGTGGCCGTGCAGTTCTTGCACTTCATCGGCGTGACGCCCAAGTGCGTTTTGCCGTGCGGCCGAAAGTCGTGAACGCCGTCCGCAGCACCGGGACATTTATCGCTCATGGCGCACTTTCATGAGTAGGTGAGTGGGGGCAGAAGCCGCCGCTCTGGGGCGTCGTCCGTTGGTCAGCCCGGCGGGTCGACCCGGTAGACCTCGGACTCCCGGACCGTGCACGGCATGCCGCTTCCGGCGGGGAAGACCATCAAGACGCGGTCGTTGTCGAGTCCGGCGCACGTCACCACCCGGTCGACGCGGGCAGCGCGGATGTCGTGCTTCCGGCCCGGCAATGAAGCCACCCAATTGCCGACCTTGATCGGCTCGCGTACGCGGCGGGGTTCCTCGCGGGGCGGCGGGGTGCGCGGCACGATGACGGGGATGACCACACCATCCGTGGTCACGGCGTAGTCGGTCGCGCGCTCTGCGGGTGGTTGTTCCGGCATCTTGCGCTTCCTTTCCCGGGGTTGGTGCCTGCCGCGCCGGACTGTGGGAGCCGTAGCAGCTCGGTGCGGCGGGATCGGGCGCCCTGATGACCAGGTGCGGGCCCAGACGTCAGAGCAGCTGAGGAACCGCTCGCGGCGGCTTGTTGGGGTCCGGGTGGCGGCAGCTCGGTGAGCACGCACACGACGAGTCATGTCCGGCGCCATCGTTGAATCGGGAACAACGCGCTGAACTTGCGCAGCTCGGACAACCTTCGTGCGGGGTATGACTGCGTCCCCCGACCGCACCTGGTTGCGATTCCGTCGCCGATTCAGCTTCATACGCAGATGTTCGCGGCGCGTGCCAGATCTGCGCAGCGACACACAAGACGGCATTCCGGCGTCATTCAGGGCGGCATATCGGTGTCGGAAGCGTGTGCGCACGTCTACCGTGATCTGCATGACGGAGCCGAACAGCACACTTCGCGCAGTCCGCATGGGGCTGCTTCTGAGTCAGGACGACATGGCCCGAGCCGTTCGCAACGCCGGGGAACGATCGGGGGAACCCAACGGGTGCAGCAAGCGACACGTTCAACGGTGGGAAGCGGGTGCAGTGGCAGCGCCACGGCCGATTTACGCCCGTGCGCTCGAGTCGGTCACCGGCCTGCCGATCAGTGCGCTCGGCTTCTCGCTCTCGGTACCCCCGGAACGGGTCTCCGACGACGGAGCCGGCGGGCATGATCTGAAACCTTCCACCGCCGGGGTGGCGCCGGCACGCAACACCCCCCTCCCCGAGGGTCGAGGGGCTGTCGAAGGCAGCTACGGCGGGATCTGGCTCAGCCGTTACGAGTACTACTCCAGCGGCCGGTCCGGTACTTACGTGGGACAGCACTACGTCGTCCTGCTGCAACACGGCAACCGACTTTCGGCACGCAGCCTGCCCGGCTCCTCGGATTCCCCGCTGACCCTCGATCTGGCCATCGACCGGAACGTTGTCACGGGCACATGGACGGAGCAGAGCGCAAGCGACGGCTACTACCAAGGTGCGCGCTACCACGGGGCAATCCAACTGCTGGTGGAGCCGACCAGTCGCCGCATGTCCGGGAAGTGGGTCGGGTTCGGCAAGGAGTTCGACGTCAACACGGGGCCGTGGGAACTGGTCTTCAAGGACGCGTCCACATCCAAGACAGCCTTGGAGCGATACAACCGACGCCCCGAATGAAACAGCGCGATTACAAGCGCAACACCGTGCATCGACGCAACGATGGGTTCGGCCTTTGCCGGCATCCGGAGTGACACCCAAGAACGCAGCAATGCCCCGACCCGCCGGCAGGTGGCCAACGAGTCGAGGCATTGCCGTAAGCATCCACAGTTGCAGATGCCCACCGAAACAGCCCAATGAGCCGTGCCGGAAATTCGTCTCCCTGCCGCTCGGTGTGGCCGGGGGGAGGGGGTCCCCGCCTGGGGCGGCGCGGGCTCAGCTCGGCCCGGACTCGCGCTCGGATCGGCGCTCGGCAGCCCAACCACCGGGCTGAAGCCGTGCGGTCTCTCGGTTGTGGCAGCGCACGCACAGCGGACGCAGACGGGCCCACGCGTCCGGGTCGGTCACGCCCTGGTCGATGAGCTGCCGCCGGCCGATCGGGTGATGGTCGGCGACGACCGCCGGAGCGGCGCACAGGACGCACCACGGGTTCGCGTACAGGTAGGCGCGGCGGGTCCGCTGCCAACGGACGTCGTACGCCTTGCCGTTGCTCACACGCGCCTTGTTCGCCTCCCGTTGGTGCTTGGCGCACCGCCCGCCCGATGTCAGCTCGGGACAACCAGGGACGGGGCAAGGGGGGCGGGGTCTTCGCGGCATGGGGGTGCCTCCGAATGGGTGGGGGACTGTTCGGCGCGGGTATCGGCGCGTTGTTTCGAACGTCACCTCGTCACCCTCGCCGAGCAAGGCATGTACGCCGATGTGCGGGCATGCCGAAGCCCCGGGGATCGTGTGGACCCGCCGGGAGCTTCCGGGGTTCTACAGCGGCATCCAGGCGGCTACGGGTACCCGCTCGACAGGGTTGACGGGTCCACTCGCCGATGGGACAGCGGCAGCGGCGGGCGTATCGATGCGGATGCGGGACCCGGAGCGAACGGGCACAGTCGGCCGCTCGGTTTCGGCTTCGGCGAGCGCTTCCGACTCCTCAACGACGGGCCCGAGTTCGCCGGTCAGGCTGAACCCGAGTAGGGACGTGTCCAGTTCCTTCGGACCGCGTCGCCCCTTCCGTACGGTCAGCTTGGCGCCGGCTTCCAGCAGCATGGCGCGCCTGCCCGCCGTGTCCGCCTCCTGCCAATCGTCGGCGTAGGTGCGGCCGGTCGGTACGGACTCGACCCGTGCCGGGCGCGCGGGGGTGGCTTCCAGCTCGGCGAGCCGACTATCCAGCGCCGTCATCTGCCGCTCCCACTCGGCTTTCGCTGCCTTGGACTTCTGCTGTCCCTCGCGCGTCGACAGTGCCGCGTACTCGGCGAGGGTGGCGTCTATCTCGGGCTGCGGGTCGTATCCGGGTGTGGTGATCGTGCGCCGGTCGATCGGTCCCACGATGCGCAGGAACTCGGCGTTGACGTACTGCTCGACCCATTCGGCGCGAACGATGGCCGGTCGGCCGCACCGCTCGCCCCGGGCGCGGGGGTTGCAGTAGTAGATGGCATATGGGCGGTCGTCGTCGCCCTGATGCCGGTACATGCGCCCGCCGCACGCCTCGCAGTGGATCACCCGCAGCGCACGCTTCGGTGCTGTCCCGGCGCATGGCGCCGTTCCACTTGTGACAGCGCTCCGTCACTGCCGCGCCGATCCGGTCGAACTCTTCGCGGGTCAGGATCGGGTCCGTGGTGAACATGACCGGAGCGCCGGCCGCATCGCGCACGGGCGCACCCTCGTGCATCTTCCACCCGAGCAACGTGTGACTTCGGGGCGGTCGACAGAGCGGTTGCGGACACTGGGAAGCTCCCTGAGTGGTCCGTCCAGTCGCTCTCTATCGGATCAGCGGGGGAGCAAAAAGTGGTGCCCCGCGAGCCGGCGCCGAAGGCGCCCGACAAAAGAGAACGCGGCCCGCCTGCTCATCGCCGATGTGGGCGGCCGGCCGCTGGACGTGGGTGACCTCGGTCAGACCCGCCACCTGGAGGCCATGGCGATCATCGTCATCCGGCTGCTCTTCAGCGGCTGTCACCCGCACTCGGTGTTCGCCTTCCTCAGTCCGGACCTGCACTCCGCGACCGCGTAGGTCCGGTCTGGAGGACGGGGCGTAGGTTGGGCAGCGTGAGCACTGTGAGCGCCGGATTCACGCCCGTACCCGCTCGGGTGGCGACGGTCGACGACATCGACGCGATCGTCGCCGCCCTGACCACCGCGTTCTTCGACGACCCCATGTGGGGACCGGCGTTCGCGAACGTCGAACGGCGGGCCGAGCAGGCGGGGGCGATGTGGCGGCTGTTCGCGACCTCCTCGCAGCGCTATCCGTGGACGTTGGTGACCGAGCACGTCGAGGCGGCGGCGCTGTGGATCCCGCCGGGCGGCTCGGAGTTGTCGGCCGAGGAGGCGGCCGGCCTGGAGACGTACCTGCTCGCCAACAGCGACCGGGCCACGGCGGACGCGGTGCTGCGGGTGTTGGAACTGCTGGGCGCCGCGCAGCCGGCCGAGCCACACTTCTTCCTGAGCCTGCTCGCCACCCACGACGACCACCGAGGCCGAGGGCTGGGCATGGGCCTGCTCGCCGAGAGCCTGAGGCGCATCGACGCCTTGGGCGCGCCCGCCTACCTGGAGTCGTGCAACCCGGCCAACCACGCACGCTACGCACGAGCCGGATTCGCCCCGCTCGGCACCGTCACCCTCGACACCGGCCACGTGGTGACCACGATGTGGCGCCCCGGCCGAAGCGCCTGAGGAGCAAAGCGGCCGAGGGTCGAAACGTCCACGCAGCGAAACGGCCGCACGTCGAAACGGCCAAGCGCCGAACCGGCCGCGCAACCAAGCACCCAAGGACGGAGCGACCGAAGACGCAAGGCCCCGGGGGAGATCGGCCCCCGCGAACCTCACGTTTTCCTCAGATGACGCCCGTCCCGCCCCACCACCTCCTAGCCTCGTCGCCAACGGCGGCCCCAACGGGCGCTACAGCCCGCGACCTTCGCGGTGCTGCGCCGGGCGGTACCGGAACGTGGCACGGCGGCGACCGACCGGAGGGGGGACCGCGATGACACACTTCGGCGGCGCACGTCGTCCCGCGCTCGCGGACCCGGTGCTGCGCTCGACGAGGGTGCTGAACGAGGTGGCCGAACGTCACCCGGAGGCCCTCTCCTTCGCCACCGGCCGCCCGTACGAAGGCGGTTCGCTCGCCGGCGGCGGCCAACAGGCGCTGTTCCTGACACTGCGGGCGCTGCGTGGTTCGGATCGGGACGTGGTGCTCGCACTCACCCCCACCTACCTCGGGCTCACCGACGCGGCCCGGCGAGCCGACCTGCCCGTGCTCCCGGTCGCGGACGGCCCGCGCGGTGTCGACCTGGACGACCTCGCGGCGCAGGTGCACGGCGCCCGTGCGGCCGGCCTGCGTCCACGCGCCCTGTACCTGGTCCCGGACTTCGCGAACTCCTCCGGGGTCAGCCTGGACGAGCCGGCCCGGCGCGATCTGTTGTCCGCCGCCCAGGAGTTGGACCTGCTGGTCCTGGAGGACGACCCGTACGGGCTGGTGCACGCCGCCGGACGGTACCGGCCACCGACCCTGGCCGCCCTGGACACCCGGCAACGGGTGTTGAATCCGGGGCGGTTCGCCGGAACCGGCCCGCTGGGCGCACGCATCGCCCGCGTCGTGGACACCGATACCGGCCGACCGGTGGGCCCGTTCGTCGACCTGCCGACCCGGTCCGAGCGCGCGTCGACGGCGCTCTCGTCCGCGATGCTTCGGCCGGCCGGCACCGGTACGAGCCGTCCGCGCGCCGCCGACTCCCGGTCCCGGTGGGCGGATCGGCGCCATCCCACGCGGCTGGCGAACGGCCTCGCCGCCCGGTTCGGGCGTGGTCCGACGGCGGACCGGGTGCACTGGCACTGCTCGGACGGGGGCGGCTTCGTCGTGCTGACCGTGCCGTTCGTGGTCGACGACGCGTTGTTGGAGCTGTCCGCTCGCGAGTACGGCGTGTTGTGGACGCCGATGGCGCACTTCTACGATCCGGGCGTCGGGCCCGCGCATCGCCTGCGATTGGCCGCCGGCGCACTGGGGCCGACCGGCATCGACGAGGGCCTGGATCGGCTCACGGCGCTGGTCGAGGACCGGGCGCGCGAGCAGATGCGCTCCTTCACGAGGCGCCGGCCGGGCCGCCGCCGCCCTGCCCCGGACCGGGACGAGGGGCCCCGCGCCGCCCGCGATCAGCCCTGAGACGACGCCGCGAGGTAGGGCGCCACGGTCGCGGCCACCGCCGCCGAGCCGAGGTACTTCACCGCCGGGTGGAACGCGAACAGGCCGATGCTCTCGGCCAGATCGAGGTCGACGTCCGGGAAGTGCGCGCTGAACGGACGGGGAATGGCGACCGGATCGCCGTGATCGGCCACGTTCACCCAGCGCCGCACGCCGGGCGGGCGGGTACCCGTCGGGGTGGGCGTCGGCCGCAGCCGATGGAACACGGCGTGCGGCAGGGCCAGCGGCGAGCCGAGGGTGACCAGGAGTTCGACCTCCGACTCGGGGTGGGCGTGCAGTGCCTCGTAGGTGACGACGCTGCCGAGCGAGTGCGCGATCACCACGCGCGGCCGGTGCGCGGCGATGCACGCGGCCACCTCCTCCCGCGCGGCGATCCGCGCCGGCGCGTCCACGTCCCGCAGGTAGGCGGTCACCTCGCGGACGAACAGGGACATGAACAGGTGGGTCAGCCGCCCGTCGAGCCGGAATCGCTCGGCGACGACCTGGGCGATCTGCCGCAGCGGCACGGTCAGTCGGCCCTGCACCGTCGCCGGGGGCAGGTCGAGCGCCGCCAACCACTGCTCGGCGAACACCGCGAGCGCCGGATCGGCCGGCGCCAACCGATCGAAGGCGTCCTCGTCCGGGCCGCCCTGGGCGACCGGTTGCCCGCGATACAGGTGGTGGGCGTAATAGGCGAACGCGACGTCGAGTTCGGCCGCCGGTCGCCCGAGGCCCGTCGCCAGGGCCGCGCCCCAGGTCCGTGCCCGCGCGGCGGCGACCACGTCGGGGGCCGCGCCCGCCTCGTGGTTGCCCACGCCGTGCACGGCGACGATCGCACTCATCGGGACTCCAGGGGGTTGTTGCGGAACGGACCCGGAGTCTCCGGGGCCGGTACACGGGCGAGGTCGAACACGGCCCGATCGGGGCGCAGGAGCAACAATTCGTTGCCGGTGGCGACCAACACATCGCCGCTGTGCGTCACTTCGAGGGATCGCACGCCGTCCGGAAACGTGTAGCGGTACAACTCCCGGCCGGAACTCGGCTCCCACAGGCGCATGGTGCGGTCGGCGCCGCCGGTGAGCAGATGCGGACGGCCTTCGAGCAGTATCCCGACCAGGGCGAGCACGGGCCGTGCGTGGCCGACGAGTTCGCGAACGAGGGCACCGTCGAGTGTGGTGATCCGGACGACGCCGTCGCCGCCCGCACCGACCAGGGCTCGACCCTGCGGAAGGTCGATGAACACCAGTGTGTTGATGTGGGCGGGATGGGTGATGAGCAGTCGTGGTCGCACCGGCCCGTCCGGCGTCGGCGCGAACAGCCGAACCCCGCCCTCGGCATCGCCGATCGCGACCAAGGGCGTGCGGGGGTCCGCCAGGACCGCGAGGCACTGCGTCGTCGCACCGTCGACGGTCTCCGGTATCAACGTGCGCCGCCGAATACCCGACCCGGCGTCCCACAGATCCACCCGGCCGCCCCAACCGCCGGTCAACACGTGGGCCTTGCCCTCCAGCACGATTCCCGCCACCGCCGCCATTCCGGCCACCGACTCGTCCGAGTCGCTGCACAGGGCCCCGGTTCGGGCATCCCACACGGCCACTCCACCCTCGGGTCGCACACCCGCGACGACCGGCCGGCCGGCCATCCCGAAACAGGCGATGTCGTGGAGTTCGCCGGTGTCGACGGTGTGGCGGATCAGCCCTGTCCCGGGATCCCAGACGCAGACCGTGCCGTCCGCACTCTCCGAGATGCCGAATCCACCCGACTCGGCATCGGTTACGGCCAAACTCCGCGCGCGCAGCGGATGTCCCGATTGGGCATGACCGCGATGGACGCCGAGAGCGGCACCCTCGTCGGCGACTTCCGGGGCAAGCCGCCATACCCGGGCGGTACCCAACTGCCCGCCGCTGACCACCGTCAACCCCGCCGAGTCGGCGTATCCGGCCAGTGACGGCACCGCCGTCGTATGACCCGCGAGCACCGAGGCGCACCGTCCACTGGCGGAATCCCACACCCGAACCGTTCCGTCACTGCCGGCACTCACCACCCACCCACCGTCCGCATCGGGCATCGCCACGGCGGTCACCCCGTCGATGTGCCCTTCACCAAGGCCGCGAACCCGATCACCGTCCGACGGGTCGACCATGGCCACGCTCCCGTCGGCCCGCCCGATCAGCAACGTCGGCCGGCGGGCACCACGCACCGGTGACAGGGCGGTGACGAAATCGCGGTCGTCCGAATCACCGGAAAAGCGGGTCAACACGCGGACGAAGACGATCCTCCGCGCCTCCAGTCGCCACAGCCACACCTCGCCCCGCACACACCCCACCACGTGGGTTCGCCCGTCCAGGTCCCACAACCCCAACCGCCCCACCGAGCGCGCCAGGGTCGTATCCGCGATCCGCTCCCCGCCGACCGGGTCCCACCAGGTCAGCCGTTTGCCGTGGGCGGTGACCAACACCGATGCATCGGGGGCGACCGTCAGGCTCTCCACACCCGTGGCGTGCCCCCGCCATTCCCGGACCAGGGCACCGGTGGACAGGTCCCACACCTGTAGACCGTCCGCCGTGCCGGTGACCGCGTGTGGCCGCCCGTCGATGCGGCATGCGGCCACCCGGACGGGGTGGTTGCCATGGCCGCGCAGATCGAACAGGACGGTGCTTGTGGCGAGATCCGAGAGCAGGACGATCCCGTCGGTCGATCCGCTCAGCACACACGCCCTGCCCCGCACCTCGACGATCGCCAGGCCGATCACCGCTCCGCCCAGTCCGGTCAGGGTGGAGCGCAGGGCGCCGCCGAGCGGCCGACCCGCCGCCCAGGCCACCGTCCAGGGCAGGTCCCGCGAGAAGCCCTCCGACAACTCCGGCGCGTCGTGCCGCGCCGCGTCGACGGCCAGCAGTTGCCGCCGCTCCTCGGGGCCGGCCCGGTGATGCGCGCCGTAACTGGTGCGGTACACCCACGCGCCCACCGGGGTCCGGTCCGCGGAGCGCAATTCCTCGGCCAGCGCCGCCGGTTCCGCATGTACGAGGAAATCGGTGTCGGCGAGCAACGGGTCGAGTTCGCCCGCCTCGCGTGCGTGCCGAGCCGCGTGCCGACGCAGATACGGCGCCGCTGCCGCCCAGTCGCGCCGACCGTCGGCCCCGGCCGCGACCGAGCCGAGCAGCCCGGCCCACAAGGCGCGCACAGCATCGGGGTCGGCTGCCTCGGAGTCGGCCCGCAGCGCGTCGGCCAGGCCCTGGTGGAACAGGCGGTACAGCGGCCTGCCCAGCGGGTCGGCGTTGCAGCGCAGGTAGAACCGGGCCCGGCGCAGGGCGAGTTCGACGGCGGCGGCCGGATGACCCACGGCGTCCCGCGTCGACGCCAGGAAGGCGGGTGCCGCCACGCGCAGGATGTCGATCGGCATGCCCTCGCCTCCGGCGTAGGCGAGCGCGGTCAACGTGGCCCGGATCCACGGATTGTGCTGTTGGGCCGGCTCCAGGTCCAGCACTCCGCTCAGGGTCCGCGGAATCCGGGCGCCCAACTCCCGGGCCGCGGCCTGCGTCGCCGGTATCGACCGAATGCCCAACAGGTGCCGGGTATACAGCCGGGCGACCAGGAACTCGCCCCACTCCGGCGGCTCGTGGTCCGCCCCGGCGCCCTCGGTCAGAGCCGACGCCATCGACGCGGCCAGGGCATGGGAGTTGGCCCAGTTGTGCGCGGTCGCGCGGTTCGCATCGGTGAAGAGCAGACTGTTGATGTAGTCCACGAGATCGGTGCGCAAGGCGACCCGCGGCACCGTGTCCAGGTCGACCACGTCGCCGTGCCGCTCGGCCAGGGCGAACAGTTCGGCCAGGCGCGCCTCGCGCCGACAGCCGATCATGATCCGACAGCTCGACCGACCGTCCGCGCGGCGCGTGGTGAGCAGGGGCCGCAGGAGGGACAGGATCACCTCCTCCGCCCCCTCCGCCTCGTCGAGCGCGTCGAGAATCAGCACCGGTGGCTCGGCCCGCTCGGCGAGTTCGGCGGCCAGGAGCCGGCCCGGTCGGGCGCCCGATCGATCCGTCAGCTCCCACTGCCGGGCGAGCGCGGCGGTGATCTCCGAGAGCGTCCGGCGGCGCGCGTGCACCACGGCGAGGTCGTCGATCAGCGGCGGCACGGCGCCGCCGAGGGTGGTCCATACCGACCGGGTGCGCAGCCGCAGTTCGGGATGGGCCGCGCAGACCAGGACGCCCAGGAGCGCCGACTTGCCCACGCCCGGTTTGCCGGTGACCACCTGGAGGGCCGAGTCCGCGCCCGCGAGCCACCAGGCGAGTCGGGCCGCCTCCGCGCTGCGTCCTTGGAAATGCCCGGGCGCGCCGGGCTCGTCCGTATCGCCGGACGAGTCGCGGCCGCCGGCCCGGCCCACGAAGTGCGGCTCGTCCACCGCCTCGTCCAGCACGAACCGGGTCTGGGGCGCTTCGTCGAGCAGCGGAATCAGCGTCGGGTCGATGCCGGTGCGCAGCGCGTGCCGACGCACGTCGAAGCGCGGGTTGCGGAAGAACGCCAGGTGCGCGAGGTTCTCGCCGATCGGCACGAGCGGAGTGGCGACCTCCTGGCGGTAGTACGTGCCCTCGGCGCGGCGTGCCACGGCCGCGGCCACCTCCTGACAGAACCGCTCGAACGGGATGAACTCGAACGAGGCGTCCAGGGCGAGCGTGCCGTCGCGGAACCCGGTCAGTACCTCGATCACGGCATGGCTCAATCGGCCGTCGTAGGACGGCTCTCCGGGTTGGCACGCGGCCACCACCCAGGCCCGTCGTCGGGGCGTGCGCAGGAGTTGCTGCCAGTGCAGCCTGGCCGCGTCCCCGGCGTAGCACAGGTCGAGGAGGAACAGCACGGTCGGTGCCGTGTCGCCCTCGTCGTCCTCCAGGCGGGCCAGCCACTGGTCCACGGCCGTGTCGACCCGGTCGCCGTCGCCGCCGACCACGTACAGACCGCCGCTGCTGCGGCCCCGTTGCCCGTGTGCGAGCAGGTGCACCACCGCGAGTCCCGGGCCGCCGCCCAGCACCGCGCGCACCGCCTCGTCCAGTGCGCCGGCGCTGTCGGCGGGGTCGCGCGCGGGCCGGGCCGGGTCGTATCGATAGGCGGTGTGCAGCAATTCGCGGATCCGGCGGGCGTATTCGGGCGCGTAGGCCAGGTGTGGCAGCGCGTCCGGCGCCTCCACGCCCGGGTCGTCGCGGGGGCTGCCCGCCACCCCGACCACCAGCGCGCGCCGCGCCGGATTCGCCATGCCCCAGCTCCCCCTGCCGGTCCGAGCACTCAGCCTAGAGGGCAACACCGCGGCCCTGTACGGGGTTTCCGCAGCTCGGTGGCACGTCGGGCCCGCCCACGGACCCGCCGGAGCGGATGTCACCGACGTGGGAAATGATCGGCGCATGACGGAAGACGCAGTGCGGTACCACGAGGGCGAGGTGGCCCGGCTCGCTCGGCGGTTGCTCGACGCGCCGACGGGTGGTTGGTCGCGGCAGGGGGTGCAGGCGCTCGTCGCGGCGCTGGGCTGGACCTGGTCGGGGGCCGCCGACGCCGCGCCGACCGGCACCGATCTGCCGTCCGGGAGCGCGCGGTTGCGTCCGGTCGGCCGGTTCGAGAAGGACTTCACCTCGGGTGAGGACTATGTCGAACTGGCCGTGCCGCTGGCCCTGCCGGCTCCGGACCCGGCCGCCCAGGCGCTCGCGTTTCGCCAGGCGGCCGAGCAGGTCGCGGACGCGCTCGGCGAGGCGTCGATCATGGGGGTGTACGGCGGACTCGGCCCGTACTACGACGGCGGTGCGCGCTGGGGTACGCCCTACCGGCGCTGGCGTGGCGACCCGGACACGCTGGAACTGCGCGCGGGTCGGGCCGGGCCGGAGTTGGTGCTGCTGCCCACCGAGCCCGTGGAGAACTGGTTCTGGCGTCAGGGCCACGGCGAACCGGGCGCGATCACCGGCTTCTTCGGTCACCGCCGGGTGGCCGCCAACGGCGGACTCGGCCTGCCCGGCGGCTGGTACGCCCGGGACTGGGAGCAACTGACCGACGTGCTGGCCGACTTCCTCGGCTCGCTGCCCGCCGAGACGACCGCGCTGGACGTCGGGCTCGCCCTGAACGTCTACGGGCGCGTCCCCGGCGAGAACGGTGCGCCGATGTTGTTCGACCTGGTCTGCCGGGATCGGCTGGTGATCGGCTCCTTCCCGCCGGCGGGCGTGGATGCGCACGCGTTGGGCTGGGGCAGTGCCGAGGAGCACCCGGGTACGCGCGCCTGGTGGCCCTCGGACGCCGAGCCGCCCGCCCGGCACGACGCCGGCGGCCCGGGCGAGGTGGCCGCGCGGGCGACCGCCGAACTGCTGGTCGCCACCGCCCGTGCCGCCGGCGTCCCCGGCCCCGAGGACCTGATCATCGGCGGCGAGGGCGAACGGGTGGGCGCGTTCGACGTGAAGTTCTACGGGCTGGGCCTGCATTCGGGCTGATCCGGGCACCGGCCGTCGCACCCGGCGTCCCGCCACCGCCTCGCGGTGATCGGGGCGTGACGGTATGCGAACGGCCGGTTCGTCGATATCGTGCATGGTGCACTGAAATTGCTCACCGTCGAGCGAAGAGGAGCACGTCATGGCCGTACCGGTGGCCCTGAACCATCTCGCCTATCAGACCCGAGACCTGGCCGCGACCCACCGCTTCTGGACGGAGGCGGTCGGCGCGGAACTCGCGGGCGCGCTTCGCGAGGAGTCCCGAACCACCAGTGGCGGCGAGGTCACCGCGCCCTTCCTGCACGTCTTCTACGCGCTCGCGAGCGGCGAGTGCATCGCCTTCTTCGACGTGGCCAAGGCGTACACGCCCGTGCCCGACGGTCTCGAATCGTGGACCCGGCACGTCGCGCTCGCCGTGGACTCCGTCGCCGAAGTCGACGCGATGGCCGAGCAGATCCGCCGGCACGGGGTCGAGGTCCGGGGCCCGATCGACCATCACGGCGTCTGGTACTCGGTGTACTGCTTCGATCCCAACGGCGTGCATCTGGAAATCACCCACCAGTCCCGCCCGTTGATCGAGCAGGACGCCATCGAGGGGCGGGCCGCCTTCGACGCCTGGCTCGCCGATCGTGCGGCGGGCAAACTCCCGGGCTGAGCCGCGCGACGCGCGAGGGACCACCGCTACTCGCCCGCGCGGGCGTAGTGCAGCAGCACGGTGCGCGCGTCGAACGTGCGCGAGTCGACCAGGGTCAGCGGGTGCCGGGCGTCGTCGGGCCGGAAGACCGGTTTGCCGCCGCCCAGGATCACCGGGTGCACGAAGATCAGGTATTCGTCGATCAGGCCGAGCGCGGTCAGCGCGTTGGCGAGCCCGGCGCCGCCGCTGAGCAGGATGTCCTTGCCGGGCTCCCGCTTGAGCGCGGTGATGTCCTCGGCGAGATTCCCGCCGATCACCTCGGCACCCCACTCGGCCCGGTCCAACGTGGTCGAGACGACCACCTTGCGGGCCGCCCGCCAGATCGGCGCGAACCGCAGGTCGTGCGGATCGGTGGAGATGCTCTCGGCGACCGGCCAGTAGCCGGACATCATCTCCCACACCACCCGGCCGTACAGGAACGTGTCGACTCCGTCGTGGAGGGTCTGCCCGAAGTCGGACAGCTCCGGGGTCATCATCGGCCAGTCGAATTCGCCGTTGGGGCCCTCGATGCAACCGTCGAGCGACTGGTGGACCATGTAGAGGATCTTGCGCATTTCGGGCTCCCGATCGTGCCGGTCTTCGGTGTTCTCACCACGAGGTCGGAATCGATCGCCGGTCCTCGACATCCCCGGGAGGCTCTTCGGAAGAAGTTCTCGACGGGCTTCCGCACCAGGGCGCGCTCGCGGCCAGGATCCCGGCGGCGGACGCCGGCACGGATCATCCGCCGTCGACCACCCGCGCCGCGCGTATCTCCAGGTAGCGGCGTTCCGGCAGGCTGGTGGTCCGGCGGGCCGCTTCGCGGTACGCCGCCCGTGCGGGCTCACGATCGCCGGCCAGTTCGAGCAGGTGGCCGCGCACCGCCCAGACCCGGTGGTGCCCGGTCATCCGGTCGTCCCCGGCCAGCGTGTCGAGCAACTCCAGGCCCGCCCGCGGGCCGTGCACCATCGCCGTCGCGACGCTGCGGTTGAGGGTGACCATCGGGCCCGGCGACAGGTGGTCGAGCAGCCGGTACAGCGCGAGGATCTGCGGCCAGTCCGTGTCCTCGGCGCGCGCCGCCTCCGCGTGCACCGCGGCGATCGCGGCCTGGAGCTGGTACGGGCCCGGCGGCCCCCACGTGAGCGCGTCGGTGACCAGCTCGGTGCCCTCCCGGATCGCCTCCGCGTTCCAGCGGCTCCGGTCCTGCTCGGCCAGCGGGATCAACTCGCCGTCCGCGGCGGTGCGCGCGGCCCGGCGGGCATCGGTCAGCAACATCAGCGCGAGCAACCCGGACACCTCGCCGTCGTCCGGCCGCAACCGGCGCACCGCGCGGGTGAGTCGGATGGCCTCCGCGGTCAGGTCGGTACGGAGCAGGTCCGGGCCCGAGCCGGCGGTGTAGCCCTCGTTGAAGATCAGGTAGAGCACCTGCAACACCGCGCCCAACCGCTCCATCGGCTCCGGCCCGGCCGGCCGGCCGAAGCGACCGCCGGCGGCCTTGATCCGCTGCTTGGCCCGGCTGATCCGCTGCGCCATGGTGCTCTCGGGCACCAGGAAGGCGCCGGCGATCTGCGCGGTGGTCAGGCCGCCGACCGCGCGCAGCGTCAACGCGACCTGCGAGGCGCCGGTCAACGCCGGGTGGCAACACAGGAACAGCAGGGTCAGCGTGTCGTCCCGATCGCCGACCGCGTCGTCGTCGGGTGCGGGCAAGACGTACTCGTCGGCCGGGGCCTGCGCGGCGAGCCGCTCCTCGCGGTTGCGTCGGGCCCGCTCGCTGCGCCAGTGGTCGATCAGCCGCCGGTCGGCCACGGTGAGCAGCCAGCCCCACGGGCTGTCCGGGACGCCCTCCACCGGCCACTGCACGGTGGCGGCGAGCAGCGCCTCCTGGACCGCGTCCTCGCACGCGTCGAACTGGCCGTGTCGGCGGACGAGCACGCCGAGGACCTGCGGGGTCAGCTCCCGCAGCAGGCCCTCGACGTGCGCGTCCGCGCTCACATCTCCGTCCCGGACTCGGTCATCACCGGGCGGACCTCCATCGCCCAGTAGCGGGCGTCCGGCCAGCGCCCGGCGATCTCGACGGCCCGCTCGGTGCTGTCGCACTCGACCAGCAGATAGCCGGCGAAGTGCTCCTTGGCCTCCACGAACGGGCCGTCGGTGACCGCCGGCACCCCGTCCCGCACCCGCACGGTGCGGGTTTGCGTGGGGTCGGCCAGGGCCTCGCCGCCGAGCAGTTCCCCGGACGCGGTCAGCTCGGCCATCAGCGCGTCGACCTCGCCGAACAGTTCGGTGCGCTCGGCGTCGGAGAGATCCTCCACGAAGCCCGGGCGGTTGTGGATCAGCAGCATGAACTTCATCGGTGACTCCTGGTCGCTCTCGTTCGGTTCGGTCGGGCCGGGTGTTCCGGACCGATCGGCGTGGTCCGATCGGCCGCTCGGGATCGTTTCGCCGATTCGCCGGGCGGGCCGCTCGTATCCGGGTCGGAGCGGACCGACGGTTCTCGACATCCCCGGCGGAAAGAATGTCGGACCGATCCACCGGAGACGAACCCACCCGGCCGTACCCGACCCGACTGCCCGCGACGGCCGCCGCCGACGCGCCGGCGCCGTGGTGCGAGCCGGGCCGCGCGGGGCGAGTCGGGCCCGCCCCGATCAGCCGGCCTGCGTCGGCCCCGTCCCGCGCACCGGCGCGGCCGGCACCTCGGACACGACCGGCACGACGTGCTCGACCGGCACCTTGGGGGCGACCGACGCCGCGGGCGCAACCGTTGGCGCAGCCCCGACCGCCCCCGACCGTGGACCCGCCTGCGGGCGCAACACCCGATGGATGGCCAGCGTGCCGGTGAGCGAGGCCAGCCCGACCAGTGCGATCACGTGGCCGGGGGCGAGCACGCCGGCCAGCGCCCCCGCGCCCGCCATGGCGACGCCCTGGAGGGTCATCGTGCCGGTCATCGCCAGGCCCATCGCCTGCCCGGTGCCGGCCTTCGGGATGGCGTCCAGGAAGCGGCGTTGCAGGCCGAGTTGGTAGGACAGCCCCGCGCTGGACACCACGAACAGGCCGGCCGTGACCCACAGCGGCGGGCCCGCGGCGAAGAAGACCAGCGGGACGCCGAGCAGCAGGGCCAGCCACGGTGTCAGGCGTTCGCGCCGGGCCGGGCGGACGAAGCGGCCCACCAGCAGGTCGCCCAGCAACATCCCGCCGGCGGCCGAGCCGTACAGGACACCGGCGTGGTCGGGCGCGTACGGGACGATCACGCCCTCGGCGGCGGCGGTCAGGTTGGCCGGTATCCACTGGGCCAGCAACAGGCCGCGCACGGTCCGGTCGCCGAGCAGTTCGCGATTGACTCGCCAGGTCGCGCGTACCGTGCCCTCGGTCCGGGCCGACCCGGTGCGCTCGGGGCGCGGCGCGGCCGGCAGGCCGAACCGCACCACCGCGGCGGAGGCCAGCGCAACGGCGGCCGCGAACAGCAGCGCGCCACCGGATCCGACCAGTGCGAGCAGCAGACCGCCGACCGCGAAGCCGAGCACCTGCATCGCGCCGGCGGCCATGCCGAACACCGACCGCCCGAGCACGTAGGCGTCGCCGTGCAGCAGTTCGGGCAGCGTGCGCTGACGCGCGGCCCCGGCGATCGGGCTGACCAGCCCGACGCTCGCGAGCAGCAGCAGGACCGCCCACACCGGCAGCACGTCGGCGGCGAGCACCAGCGCGAGCACGCACCGGACCAGGTCGTACCCGGCCATCGCGGCGCGCACCGGCACCCGGTCGGTGAGCGAGAGCAACAGTGCCCCGCCGAACGCCTGCGGGACGAACCCGGCGACATAGGCGAGCGCGGACAGCGCAGGCGACCCGGTGCGTTCGTAGACGAGCACGGCGAGCGCGAGCATCCGTACGGTGTCGCCGATCAACAGCAGCACAAAGGAACCGAACAGCACCCGGAAGGCGCCGACCGCGAAGACCTCGCGATAGGTCGCCGCTTTGACGTCGTCGCCGATCATGCGGGCGAGCGTGCCGCACCGCGTGCTGCGCCGGCCATGCTTTCGGCGACAGCCGAAACCTGGGAGGCTGTCGGCGGGAGGCGCGAGGCATGCTCAGGATCGAGGTCGGGCCGGCCGACATGGCGCGCAGCAGGTTCGGCATCTCGCCGCTGGGCGAGGTGGTGTGGGTGTTGCGGACGTTGTCGGGAAGCCACCAGGCCGGGCCGCTGCGGCCGTGGATCGAGCGGCTGCGGCCGGCGTACGACCGGCTGCGTCGGGAGCGGCCGGCGATCGCGGCGATGGCGTCGCTGTACCGGCGCGGCGGCTACAACGCGGATTTCCTGCACCCGCCGCCGTCGGGCACGCCGGCCGGGATCGGGGACGAACTCGCGGTACTGCGGGCCACCTCCCTGGACCGGGCCCGGTCCGAGCTGGCGCGCAACCTGGTCGGGTTGCGCGCGCCCTCGGCGGCGACGCGGGCGGTGTTCGACTCCCCCGATGTGGTGGGGCGGCTGGCGGACGCGATCGAGGCGGCGTGGACGAGCCTGGTCGAGCCGGAGTGGCCGGCGCTGCGCGCGGTGCTGGAGCACGATCTGGTGCGCACCGCCGGGCGGTTGGCGGCGTACGGCTGGGGTGCGGCGCTGGGCGACCTGTCGCCTCGGCTGCGGTGGCGCGACGAGGGCGTGATCGAGGTTTCCCGTGAGCAGCCCGACACGGTGCGGCTCGACGGCGCCGGGCTGCTGTTCGTGCCGTCCGCGTTCGGCTCGATGATCGTCTACGTGGAACCGCCGTGGCCGTACGCCATCGTGTATCCGGCCCGGGGCGTGGCCGAACTGCTGGGCGCCCCGGCCCGCTCGGACGACGAGGCGCTCGCCGATCTGCTGGGCGCCACACGCGCGATGATCCTGCGTGCGCTGGCCGGCCCGGCCACCACCACCCAACTCGCCGCTCGGCTCAACCTCGGCCTGGGCACGGTCGGCGACCACCTGGCCGTGCTGCGTCGCGCCGACCTGATCACGGGCCTGCGGGTGGGCCGGTCGGTGCAGTACCGGCGCACCACGCTCGGCGAGGTATTGGCCGACGGGAGAGGCTAGGCGGTCGGTGCTTCTCGGCCGGGACGCCCCGCCCCGGCGGCAGGCTCAGTCGGTGGTTGTGGTCAGGCTGGGCAGGTAGCCCCTGGCCTGGCCCGTGGCGGTCGGGTGGTAGGACTCGTCGACCGGCAGCGTCAGGCCGTGCAGCCACTCGTCCGCCCCGCACACCCCGTGCCCGGCGAACCGGCCCCGGACGTCGGCGAATTCCGCGCCGCCCGCCGCCGCCCGGGCCTTGGTGGTGTCCACCAGCACGTCGGCCGCGTCGTCCAGCGCGCGCCGCTTGGCCAGGCTCAGCCCCAGCGGGCAGCTACCCGTTTCGAACAGGCGCGGATACCCGAAGACCACGAGCCGCGCGTGCGGGGCCCGGCTGCGGATCCGCGCGTAGGTCGTGTCCAGGTCGGCCGGCAACTTCTCCCGGGCGTACGCCGTGGCCTTGGCCACCGCGGCCGAGCAGTCCCGGTCGCTGCCGACCACACACGTCGTGATCGTGTCGGCGAAGCCGACGTCGTTGCCGCCGGCGCTGATCGTCACCAGGGTGGTGTCGGCGGTCACCGCGGCCAGTTGCCGGTCCCGCACCTGGGCCGTGGTCGCCCCGGAGCAGGCCACGAAGGCGAACTCGGCCGCGCCGTGCGCGCGTTGCCACAGCGATGGATACGCGTTCGCGCTGCGCTTGCAGTCGCCGCCGTCCGCGAGGTAGTCGCCCGCGCCGACGCCGGAACTGTACGAGTCGCCCAGCGCGGCGTATCGCGACAGGGGTGCGGCCGGGGCCGGTTGGGCGACGGTTCCGGCGAACGTGAGGGCTGCGGCGACGGCGATGGCGGCGACACGGGACGGCGACGGCACGAGTGGATCTCCTCCGGAACGTGGGCACGTTGTCGGAGGTATCGGCCGGAATCCGGGCCGCCTTGATCGCCCTCACCCGTGGAATGCACGCCGGGCTCGGTGTCTCACCCGCGCATCGGCGCCGGCTCGTGGGTGCGGAAGGTCTGGCGGTAGGTCATCGGCGGCACCCCGATGGTGGCCACCAGGTGCTGGCGCAGCGAGGCGCCGGTGCCGAAGCCCGCCCGGTCGGCGATCCGGTCCACGCTCAGGTCGGTGGTCTCCAGGAGCCGGCGGGCGTGTTCGACCCGTTGCCGGGTCAGCCACTGGCCCGGGGTCATGCCCACCTCGTCCCGGAAGCGCCGGGTGAAGGTGCGTACGCTCATCCGCGCGTGCTCGGCCAACTCGGCCAACGACAGCGGGCGGTGCAGGTGTTCGAGCGCCCACGCCCGGGTCGCCGAGGTGGTGGCCGAGGACGGCTCCGGCACCGGGCGTTCGATGAACTGGGCCTGCCCGCCCTCGCGCCACGGCGGCGTCACGCAGCGCCGGGCGACCCGGTTGGCCACCTCGCTGCCGTGGTCGCGGCGCAGCAGGTGCATGCACAGGTCGATGCCGGCGGCCACCCCGGCGGCGGTGAGGATGTCGCCGTCGTCGACGAACAGCACGTCCGGGTCGAGCTCGATGTGCGGGAAGCGCTTGCGGAACTGGTCGACCTCGTTCCAGTGCGTGGTCGCCGGCCGGCCGTCGAGGAGGCCGGCGGCGGCGAGCACGTAGGACGCGGTGCAGAAGGACACGATCCGGGTGCCGGGCCGCAGTCCGGCCAGGGCCCGGGCGAGTGGTGCCGGGAGCCAGTCGGGTCGGTCGTTCTCGTCCACGCCGCAGGTGAACGGCGGAAGTACCAGGGTGTCGGCGGTCGCCAGCACCTCGGCGCCGTGCTCGACGGCGATGGCGAAGTCGGCGCTGGTGCGCACCGGCCGACCGTCGAGGCTGCACGTGATCACCTCGTACAGCGGTTCCTCGTCGGCGCCGGTCGCGGTGCCGAAGATCCGGACCGGGATGCCCAGTTCGAAGGGATAGACGTTTTCCAGGGCCAGGACCACGACTCGATGCATGGCCGGATCCTTTCACACATTGGCCACCCGGCCACTCGATGGCTGTTCGGGCCGGCGGCAGAGTTGTGCCCACGCCGCCGGACGCGGCGGTCGAACCACGGCACGAGCAGGGGAATGTGATGACGATGCGCGCCATCGGACAGGACACGCTGGGTGGGCCCGAGGTACTGAAGGTGGTCGAGGTGGAGCGCCCGACGCCGGGCCCCTCCGAGGTGCTGGTGCGGGTGCACGCGGCCGGCGTGAACCCGACCGACTACTGGCACCGCGGCACCGGCGGCCTGCTCGGTGACACCCCGGTCCCGCTGGGCTGGGACGTGTCCGGCGTGGTCGAGTCGGTGGGCCTGGGGGTGAGCGTTTTCCGGCCCGGCGACGCGGTGTTCGGCATGCCCCGACTGCCGCAACCGGCCGGTGCGTACGCCGAGTTCGTCGTATCGCCGGCCCGGCATCTGGCCCGCAAGCCGGCCGGCCTGTCGCATGTGGAGGCGGCGGCGCTGCCGGTGGCCGCGCTCACCGCGTGGCAGTCGCTGGTGGACGCGGCCGACGTACGGCCGGGCGCGCGGGTGCTGATCCACGCCGCCGCGGGTGGGGTGGGCCATCTCGCGGTCCAGGTCGCCAAGGCCCGCGGCGCGTACGTGATCGGCACCGCCCGCGCGGCCAAGCACGAGTTGTTGCGCGGCCTGGGTGCGGACGAAACGATCGACTACACGAGCGTCGACTTCGCCGAGGCCGTCAAGGACGTGGACGTCGTGCTGGACACGATCGGTGGCGAGTACGGGCCGCGCTCGTTGCGGACGTTGCGGCCGGGCGGGCTGGTGGTCTCGCTGGCGTCGCCGGCGGAGGTCGCGTTGGGGCCGGTGGCGGAGGCGGCGGGGCGGCGGGCGACGTTCACCATCGTCGAGCCGGATCAGGGCGGGCTGAAGGAGATCGCGGCGCTGGTCGAGGCGGGGTTGCTGCGGCCGGTGATCGACGCGGTGCTGCCACTGGAGCAGGCGGGCAAGGCGCACGAACTGGGCGAGAGCGGGCGCACCTCCGGGAAGATCGTGCTGACCGTGGTCGAGTAGGACGGTCGGCGGGTCGGCCGGTCCGGTCGACCGCCGGCCGGTCCCGTCGGGTGGGCTGCGGGTGGGCCGCCGATCGTCCCCACCGACCGCCGCTCGGCGGCGAACTCCCGACATGAGTCTGCGCCGGATCGACCTTCGGCCGCTGCGGGCGTCGAGCGTGCCTCCCCGGCATCGGGACGAAGGCGGACGACGTCGACCGCCACCGCAGGGAAGGGAGCACCCGCCATGGCCGAAGAGCAATCCGCACCCGCTTCGGCACACACGTCCGCGCCGCGGACGACGAAGGCCGCCGAGCGGCGGACGGTGCTCTGTCACCCGCGCGCGGACCTGGTGGTGGTCCTCGGCGGCATGCCGGCGGTGGGGCTGCTCGGGCTCCCGCTGCCTCCGCCGGCTCCGTGGCGCGAGCGGGGTACCGCCGCCGACCCCCGGCCCGCCGACCAGACTTGACGAGCCGGCCAACCCGCGTTCGCCGATACGTCGCCCGGCGCCACTACACACTTGTCCATGACCTCAGTGGACAGAAGGACCCTGCTGCGCACCGGCTCCGTCGTCGGCGCGGGCCTGGCGATCGCCCCCGTGGTGGGCGCCGGCTCGGCCTCGGCCACGACGTCGCACGCGCCCGCGTACGTGGCCTCCGGCCGGCCGAGCCTGAGCCACGGCGTGCAGAGCGGCGACGCCACCGCGTCCTCGGCGATCGTATGGGGGCGTGCCGACCGGCCCGGTCGGCTGATCGTCGAATACGGCACTCGGCCCGACCTGCGCGACGCACACCGCGTGCGGGGCCCGTGGCTGACCCCGGACGGCGACCTCACCGGGCGGGTCCGGTTGCGCGATCTGCCGTCCGGGCGGCGGATCCACTACCGGGTCCGAGTCGAGGGCGAGCGCGGTGCGGCCGGCCAGGCGGTGACCGGTTCGCTGCTCACCGCGCCGAGCGAGCGCAGCCGTTCCGGCGTGCGGTTCGTGTGGTCCGGCGACACCGTCGGCCAGGGCTGGGGCAGCAACCCGGACATCGGCGGCATGACGATCTTCGAGCAGATGCGCCGGCTGCGCCCGGACTTCTTCCTCAACAGCGGCGACACGGTCTACTCGGACGGCCCGCTGGTGGAGAGCGTCCCGCTGCCCGACGGCCGGATCTGGCACAACGTGGTCACCCCGGAGAAGTCCAAGGTCGCCGAGTCGCTGACCGAATACCGGGGCCAGTTCGCCTACAACCTGCTCGACCGCAACTACCGCGCGTTCGCCGCCGAGGTCGCCCAGATCAACCAGTGGGACGACCACGAGGTGCGCAACAACTGGTATCCGGGCCAGATCCTGGAGGACGCCCGCTACACCGAGAAGCGCGTCGACGTGCTCGCCGCGCGCGCCAAGCAGGCGTTTCGCGAGTGGGTGCCGATCGGCGACGACCGGGTTTACCGCAAGCTCTCCTACGGCCGGCACCTGGACGTGTTCGTCCTGGACATGCGCACCTACAAGGACCCCAACGACGACAACCGCTACGCCGACCCCAAGCGCGGCATGCTCGGCGACCGGCAGCGCCAGTGGCTGATCGAGGGCCTGTCGCAGAGCCGGGCCACCTGGAAGGTGATCGCCAACGACCTGCCGCTGGGCCTGGTGGTGCCGGACGGCGCCGCCGCGCAGGAGGGCGTCGCGCAGGGCGACCCGGGCAAGCCGCTGGGCCGCGAGATGGAGTTCGCCACGATCCTGCGCACGGCGCAGCGGCGCGGCGTGCGCGGCATCGTGTTCCTGACCGCCGACGTGCACTACACCGCGGCGCACCACTACGACCCGTCCCGGGCCGCGTTCAAGGACTTCGACCCGTTCTGGGAGTTCGTCTCGGGCCCGCTGAACGCGGGCGCGTTCGGGCCCAACGCGCTGGACGGCACGTTCGGCCCCAAGGCCGAGTTCGTGCACGCTCCCCCGCGCGCCAACTACTCGCCGCTGGAGGGCTTCCAGCACTTCGGCGAGGTCGAGATCGACGGCCCCTCGGGCAACCTGACGGTCAACCTGCGCGACGGCGCGTCCACCGTGTTGTGGAGCAAGACGCTGCGCCCGGTGCGCTGACGCCGAAGCCGGCGCGAACCACCCGCGAAGCACCCGCCCCGCAGGCCCTCGTCCCCGGACGAGGGCCTGCGGGCGTCGCTGTACACACGTGTCCGCCGGGTCGGCCGCTTCGGACGAAACATCCATCACTACCGGAAAAAGCGCGACAAAGATCGTTCGCGGCTTCGATTATGCTCCGCCCCCGGTTGCCCCTCGGGGGTCGGCCCACCAGATCGAAGCGAGGCACAGGCATGGACACTGCACGCGAGATACCGGACTCCGTCCGCCCGGGCCGCCCGGGCCGAAGGCCCATCACCGGGCGCGCCTTCCGTACCACCGTCCCCGCCGTCGCCGCGTGCCTGCTGCTCGGCGCGTGTGGCGGTGGCGGTGACGACAAGGCGGCCAAGGACGCGGACACCTCCACCGTGACGCCCAAGACCGGCGGCACGCTGACCGTGGCGATGGCCAGCGATATGCGCTCGATGGACCCGTTCGGCGCGCTGAGCAACTCGTATACCGACAACACCCGGCTCAACACGGTCTACGACTCGTTGTTCTGGCACGAGGCCAAGACCGGCAAGGTGATGCCGCAGATCGGCGAGAGCCTGACCCCGGACCCGGGCGCCGCGTCCTGGACGCTCAAGCTCAAGCCGAACGTCAAGTTCTCCGACGGCACCCCCTACGACGCGGCGGCGGTGAAGTTCACCTGGGACGAACACGCCGCACCGGCGCGTAAGTCGTACCAGGCGGGCACCATCGCGGCGGTCAAGGCGACCGAGGTGGTCGACCCGACCACGCTCAGGATCACCCTGAACGGCCCGAACGCCAACTTCGACCACATCGTCGCCTCGAACCTGGCCTTCATCGTCTCGCCGACGGCGTACAAGAAGGATCCGACCGGTTTCGCCCGCAACCCGGTCGGCGCCGGCCCGTACACGTTCAAGGAGTGGACCAACGGCGACCACATGACCTTCGTCAAGAACCCCACCTACTGGCAGGGCGCGGCCAAGCCGTACGCGGACACCGTGGTGTTCAAGATCATCCAGGACAGCACCCAGGCCCTGGAGACGGTGTTCTCCGGCAGCGCGGACCTCAAGGTCTCGGTCAACGCGGAGGACCCGGTCAAGGCCAAGCAGAAGGGCCTGGAGACCAAGGTCGTCACGATCATCGGCGGCGAGTCGCTCTTCTTCAACAACAAGCGTGCGCCGTTCGACGACGTCCGCGCCCGCCGCGCCGTGCAACTCGCGCTCGACGCGAACGAGGTGAACAAGATCTCCTTCAGCGGCAACGGCACGCCCACCAAGAGCATCTTCCCGCCGGACAGCCCGCTGGTGGAGCCCGGTACCGAGACCGTTCAGTCCACCGACCGTGCGGAGGCGCAGCGGCTGCTGAACGAGTTGGCGGCCGAGGGCAAGCCGCTGGACTTCACCTATTCGATCCCGCAGAACGCGAACGCGCAGCGGACCGCCGAATACATCATGACCTCGCTCCAGGGCCTGAAGAACGTCACCGTCAAGCTCGCCCCGATGCCGATCGCCGCGTACCAGACGGACATCGTGATCAACAAGAACTACCAGGCGGCGATGTTCAGTTACTACCTTTCGGACGCCGAACCCGGCCTGTACGTGAACCTCTACAGCACCAGCCCGAACAACTACCTCCTGTACGCCAACCCCACGGTCGACCAGAACCTGGACAAGGCCCGCACCACCAACGACCCGGCCCAACGCAAGGCCGCGTACACGGCGGTCGCCGCCCAACTCAAGCAGGACGCCCCCCTGTGGACCTACCAGTCCTCGGTGGTGACCGCCTTCCACCGCTCGGCGGTGGTCGGCATGGTCCTGACCAACGACGGCATGGTCCTGATGGACCGCGTCGGCCTCAAGGGCTGACCGGTACCGATCCCCGGGCCACGCCCGGGGATCGGGGATCGCACTTGAGTCTCCACCGGGTGGAGGCGGCAGGGTGAGGGGCATGAACGGCGCGCACCTGTATTCGATCGGCGAGTTGGCTCGACGGACCGGACTGTCGGTTCGGACGATCCGGTTCTACGCGGACGCGGGGGTGGTGCCGCCCACTGGACGAAGTCCCGCCGGCTACCGGCTGTACGACCTCGACGCGCTGGTCCGCCTCGAACTCGTGCGCACGCTGCGCGACCTCGGCATCGATCTGGAGACCATCCGACGGGTGTTGGCCCGCGAGGTCACCGTGGCCGAGGTCGCCGAGGCGCACGCGAACGCGGTGGACACGCAGATCCGCACCCTGCGGTTGCGTCGGGCCGTGCTGCGCGCGGTGGCTCGGCGGGCTTCCAGCCCCGAGGAGTTGGACCTGATGCACAAACTCGCGAAACTGTCCGACCTGGAACGCCGGAAGATGATCACCGACTTCCTCGACGCGACCTTCGCCGACCTGGACGTGGACCCGGACTTCCTGGCCAGGATGCGTTGCGGGTTGCCGACCCTGCCCGACGATCCGAGCACCGAGCAGATCCAGGCGTGGGTCGAACTGGGCGAACTGGTCGCGGATCCGGACTTCCGCACGTCGATTCGGCGGATGGCCGAGTACCAGGCGCGCACCCGCGACGCCGACCTCGAACCCGGCACCCACGAGCGGCTGAGCACGCTCACCCGGGAACGGGTCGAGGCGGCGCGCACGGCCGGCGTCGAGCCGACCTCGCCCGAGGCCGAACCGGTGCTCGCCGACCTGCTCGCGGAATACGCGACGGCCTTCGGTCGGACCCCCGACCCGGCCTTCGCCGCGTGGTTGTCCGAGCGCTTCGAGATCGGCGCCGATCCGCGCGCCGAACGCTACTGGCAACTGCTCGCCGTGATGAACGGTTGGCCGTCTTGGCCCAGCCTGACCCCGGTCTTCGACTGGGTCATCGCCGCTCTCCGTGCCCGGCGATAGGCCGGTGTAGCCCGGCATTTCGCGAGGTCGCGCCCCGGGCGGTCTCGGGCCGACGCCCGAACGCGAAGAGGGTGGTGGACGTGTGTTCGTCCACCACCCTCGTTCAGCAGGCTCCGATCAGCGGATCGGCGCCGTGGTGCCGGTTCAGCCGATCAGGACGCCCTCGCGGTCGCCGTCGGCGTCGGGCTTGGGGGTCTCCTCGTCCGGACGTTGGGCGAGCTTGCTGGGCCACCAGATCTTGCGGCCGATGTCCAGGCCCAACGCGGTGACCAGGACCGAGCGCACGATGAAGGTGTCCAGCAGCACGCCCAGGGCGACGGTGAAGCCCATCTCGGCGAACGAGACGATCGGCAGCGTGCCGAGCACCGCGAACGTGGCGGCCAGCACCAGGCCGGCCGAGGTGATCACGCCACCGGTCGCGGACAGGCCGATCAGCACGCCGCGCCGAGTGCCGTGCTTCTTCGACTCCTCGTGCACCCGACTCATCAGGAACACGTTGTAGTCGATGCCCAGGGCCACCAGGAAGACGAACACGAACAGCGGGAAGCCCACGTCGGTGCCCTTGAAGCCGAGCAGGTGCTCGAAGGTGAACACGCTGATGCCCAGCGCCGCGGCGAAGGACAACACCACGGTGGCGATCAGCACCAGCGGGGCGATCACCGCGCGCAGCAGCAGCCCGAGCACGATCAGCACCACGAGCAGGATGAGCGGGATGATCACCTTGTCGTCGTGCTCGGACGCCTTGGCCACGTCCATCTGGGTCGCGGTGCCACCGCCGACCTTGGCCGCGCCGTCCGGAACCGCGTGCATCGCGGTGCGGACCCGCTTGACGGTGTCCTTGGCCGCCGCCGAGTCGGGCGACGCGCTCATCACGCCCTCGATCTGCACCCGGCCGTTCGCCGCGCCGGTCTGCCGGACGCCGTCGGGAGCGATCCCTCGGGTCGCCTGGAGCGTCTGCATCAGCGCGGTCGCGGCCGACTCCCGGCCGATCACCACGATCGGGTCGCCGGAGCCCGCCGGGAAGTAGCGCTCGGAGATCTCCTGGCCGGTGATCGACTGCGGCTTGTTCGTGAACGAGTCCTTGTTGGCGATGCCGTCACCGTTGAGGTTGCTCAGGCCGATGGTCATCACGCCGAGAATGACCGCGGTGACGATCCACACCAGGCGCGGACCGCGGGAGATCTGCCGGCCGACCTTGGCCCACAGGCCGTTCTCGTCGTGCGTGATCGCGTCCGGCTCGTAGGCCGGGCGGATCGGCCAGAACACCCAGCGGCCGACGATCACCAGCAGCGCGGGCAGCAGCGTGGTCATCGCGACCAGGCCGACCAGCACGCCGAGCGCGCAGACCGGGCCCAGGCCCTTGGTGGACTGCATCTCCGCGGCCATCAGGCACAACATGCCCACGCCGACCGTCGCGGCACTGGCCACGATCGCCGGTCCGGCGCGGAACAGCGCCGCCGCCATCGCCTCGTGCCGATCCTCGTACCGGTGCAGTTCCTCGCGGTATCGCGCGATCAGCAACAACGCGTAGTCGGTGCCCGCGCCGAAGATCAACACGGTCAGGATCGCCGCGCTCTGGCCGTTGACGACCAGACCGGCCTTGGTGAACAGGTACACCACGGCTTGCGCGGTGAACAGCGCCGCGACCGCCGAGATCACCGGGAGCAGCCACAACACCGGGCTGCGGTAGGTGAACAGCAGGATCAACACGACCACGCCGAGGGTCGCGTACAACAGCGTGCCGTCGATGCCCTCGAACGCGGCGGCCTGGTCGGAGCCGAGACCGGCCGGGCCGGTGACGTACGCCTTGAGCCCGTCCGGATTGTCCTTCAGGCTCTTCTTGATCTCGTCGACCGCGTCACCGAGGTCGTTCCAGCCACCGTCCTTGATGGTGATCGGAACCAGGACCTGGGCGGCCTTGTTGTTGGGTTCGAACCTCGGTTCCTCGACCTTGTTCGTCACGCCCTTGGCGGTGGCGAACCTGGCCCGGTCGTCGGCTATCGCCTTGGTGTCGTCCGGCGACAGGCCGGCGGTCCGCTCGTAGACCACGACGGCGGGCACCGTCGTGTCCGGGCGGAAGTCCTTCTGTTCGTTGATCACCTTGGTGGACTCGGCCTCGGCGGGAAGCCACGACGAGACCTCGTTGTTCTGAGCGTCGGTCAGCTTGGCCGAGAGCGGCATTGCCACCACGAGCAACACCAGCCACAAGGCCAGCACGACCCACTTGGATCGACGGCCGCACGGCAACGCCGCGAGCGCCTTGATCCGGTTCATGTTTCCCCCAGCTAATGGGCTGATTCCAAGGAAGCAGCGGTCGATCGACGATGGATCGGTTCCGCGCCAGACCCCGCGACCGGGCGTTCGGAACCGTCCGCGACCCCGCCCGGGGCCAACCGGTCGGTGTCGAAGTTGCTGTGTTTCATACAGGAGTTCGGACTGCGCGGCGCCCCGAAACTCATCGCTTGCCGGCGGTCCGATGGCGGATTGTCCTGGATGGACGGTCCCACCGTCCACCGATTAACGCCCAGTTGCGTGCAAGGCGGGTTAATACCCGGTGAACTCACCGAATCGATAGGGGTGATCGGCAATCACACGACGACGCGGGCCGGTTTCGGGGAGCCTTCCGCGCCGCCGATCACCGCCGACCGACCCGTCGGTCAGGCGTGCTCGGCCGTGCCCGTCCCTCCCTGGTCGTGTTTCGGGTTCCGGGGCAGCACGGCCAGGCCGTCCAGGAATCGTTCGAGGACGAACTCGAACCGCTCGTTGATGTGCGGTGTGGTGAGTTCGCGCGCGGTCGCCACCAGATGCGGGTAGGTGTCCGCCGGGAAGGCCGCGATCGTGTCGCCGATCGCGGTCACCGCCTCGCGGACGGGCACCCCGGCGACCACCGCCGCCGAGATCGGCCGCTGCTCGCCGTACACGAACCCGGTCACCAGCGTGCTGAGCCCGTAGGTGATGTACGCCGCGTCCTGCCGGCTGAACCCGGCCCGATCCAGCATGGCGAGCTGATGCTCCATCACCGCGGCCATCCCGGGACCGGCCGGGAAGCGGCCCATCAGCACCCGCACCGAATCCCGCCGCCGATTCAGGAACGCACGGAACGCCCAGGCCAATTCGCGCAGTTCGATCCGCCAGTCGCCGCGGATGGGCGGCAGCGCGGGCACGCCGAGGCCGAGCAGCCCGTCGGCGAGCAGGTCGAGCAGTTCCTCCTTGTCCCGCACGTGCCAGTACAACGACGGGGCCCGGACGCCGAGTTCGGCCGCCACCGAGCGCATCGACAGGGCGTCCAGGCCGTCGCGCTCCAGCACGACCAACCCCGCCCGGACCAACGCGTCGAGGGTCACCGCCGGCCGCCGTCGTGCACCGTCCGCCGGCGCCCGGCCCTTGCCCGTCATGCCCACTCCTCGTCGTCCACTCCGGCGAGCGTCGCCGCCGAGCCCGTGCGGTCAATCCTCCAACGCATTCAGGTCATTCGTCTTCCTCATTGAGGCGGTTGTGCCCGGGGATGCGAATCAATCCCCTTGCGCCGATGCCCACCGGAGTGCAATCTAACACCGTTAGACAGTCACTAACACTGTTAGGGAGAGGTTATGGCACCCGATTCCCCCGGTCCGATACCGGGACCCGAACCCCCGCCGAGCACCCCGGGCGGCGCACCGACGGCCGCCCCGGCGCAG
This sequence comes from Embleya sp. NPDC059213, assembly GCF_042754445.1. NCBI lineage: Bacteria > Bacillati > Actinomycetota > Actinomycetes > Kitasatosporales > Streptomycetaceae > Embleya > Embleya sp. NPDC059213. Next base: position 17,713 of record NZ_JBHZAV010000033.1, on the reverse strand, counting down.
GCCGGCGCGCCGCGCAAGGGCCTGATCCTGGCCACCCTGTGCATCGCGCTGTTCGTGGCCATGCTCGACAACGTCGTGGTGTCCAACGCGCTGCCCAGCATCGACCGCGACCTGGACGCGGGGGTCAGCGGACTGCAATGGGTGATGGAGGGCTACAGCCTGGTCTTCGCCGCGTTGCTGCTCACCGGCGGCACCCTGGGCGACCGCTACGGCCGGCGCCGGGTCTTCCTGATCGGCCTCGGCGTGTTCACCGCGGGTTCCATCGCCTGCGCCCTGGCCGGTTCGCTCCCGGCGCTGATCGCCGGACGCGCGATCCAGGGCGTGGGCGGCGCGCTGTTGTTGCCCGGCAGCATGTCGATCATCCGACACGTGTTCACCGACGAGCGGGAGCGGGCCCGCGCGATCGGCATCTGGTCGGGCGTCTCCGGCGCCGGGCTCGCGCTGGGTCCGGCGATCGGCGGTCCGCTGGTGGACGCGTTCGGCTGGGCGAGCGTGTTCTGGATCAACGTGCCGGTCGGTGTCGCCGGGATCCTGGTCGGCTCCTGGGTGCTCCCCGAATTCGCGGAGCGCCGCGGCCGATTCGACCTGCCCGGACTGCTGCTGGGGGTACCGGCCGTCGGGGCGCTGGTGTTCGCGCTGATCGAGGGCCCGGCCCAGGGCTGGACCTCGACCCGGGTGCTCGGCGCCGCCGCACTGGCCGCGGTCGCGCTGATCGCCTTCGTGGGTGTCGAACTGCGGGTCGCCCAACCGATGCTCGACCTCGGCTTCCTGCGCGACTGGGTGATCGGCGCCGCCCTATGGGGCGGCTTCGCGGTGAGCTTCGGGATGTTCGGCGCGTTGTTCTTCCTCGGTCTGTACATGCAGGACGTGCTCGGGTACACGCCGACCCGGGCGGGCTTCGCGTCGTTGCCCTCGACCTTGGCGATCATGATCGCGGCGCCGATCTCCGGGCAGTTGGCGGGCCGGATCGGGCCGCGCGTACCGCTGGTGACCGGGCTGACCCTGTGTGGGGTCGCGCTGGGCGGACTCTCCTTCTACGGCAAGGACGCGTCCTACCTCGAATTCTTCTGGGTCCTGCCGTTCCTCGGCGCGGGCATGGGGTTGTGCTTCACGCCGATCTCGGTCGCGGTGATGTCCCGGGTCGAACCGGCCCGCGCCGGGATGGCCTCGGCGGTCACCAACACCGCGCGCGAACTGGGCGGCGTGGTCGGCATCGCCGCACTCGGCGCGGTGCTCACCGGGCGCCTGTCGAGCCGGTTGACCGAGCTGTTGGCCGACGAACGGGTCCCTGCGGACGACGCTCGTCGCATCGTCGATGCCAGTACGTCGGGCGGTGGTGGCGGCATCGGGCATCTGGGCGCAGCGCCCGCCCCGGTGCGCGAGGCCGCGACGACGGCGTTCATGGACGGCCTGCATCTCGCGCTGTGGACCGGCTCGGCGATGTTGCTCGGATCGGCGGTGCTGGTGGCGTGTCTGATGCGGGATCGACCCGAGAGCGTGGTGGGCGACGCGGTGGGCTCGCCGGCGAAGGTCGCGGCCTGAGCGGGTGGGGGCGCCGGCCGATGCCGGGAACGGGCTTGCTCGGGGCGCCCGTTCCCGGCGTGGCGAGTGTCAATACAGGCTCGCCATCGCGCCGCGCACCTCGCGCAGGGTCGCGTCGGCCACCGCGTTCGCCCGCTCGTTGCCCGCGTGCAGGACGCGCCGGACCTGGCCGAGGTCGCGCGCGTACTCGGCCCGGCGCGCCCGGATCGGGGCCAGGAACTCGTTGACCGCCTCGGTGACGGTGCGTTTGAGCGCGGCGGCGCCCGCCGTACCGATCTCCCGCGCGACCAGGTGCGGGTCCCGGTCCTGGCACAGCGCGGCGAGCAGGACCAGGCCGGAGACCTCCGGGCGGGTCTCGGGGTCGTAGGTGATGTGCCGGTCGGCGTCGGTCCTGGCGCCCCGGATCAGCTTGGCCGTCTCGTCCGCCGTGGCCGCGAGCGCGATCGAGTTGCCCCGGCTCTTGCTCATCTTGGTGCCGTCCGTGCCGAGCAGCAGCGGCGCGGCCGACAACAGCGCCTCGGGCTCGGGGAAGACGGGATGTCCGCCGGTCGGGTAACGGTCGTTGAATCGGCGGGCGATGGTGCGGGTGAGCTCCAGATGCGGCAACTGATCCTGGCCGACCGGGACCACGTTGCCCTTGCAGAACAGGATGTCGGCCGCCTGGTGCGCGGGATAGGTGAACATCAGCCCGCTGACGGCGGCCTGTCGCGAGTGCGCGATCTCGTCCTTGACCGTCGGATTGCGGCCCAACTCGGCGACCGAGACCAGGCTGAGGAACGGCAACAACAGTTGGTTGAGGGCCGGGACCGCGCTGTGCGTGAAGATCGTGGTCCGGTCCGGGTCGATCCCGACGGCCAGGTAGTCCAGGAGCAGGCCCTCGACGTGCTCGACCAGGTGGTCCGCGACGTCGCGGTCGGTGAGTACCTGATAGTCGGCGATGATCAGGTATCCCTCGACGCCGAGGTTCTGCAGGCGCACCCGGTTGTCCAGGGTGCCGAAGTAGTGGCCCAGGTGCAGGCGCCCGGTCGGGCGGTCGCCGGTGAGCACCCGAAAACGCTCGGGCGCACGGCGAATGCGCTCTTCGAGCAGCGCGCTCCGGGCCTGCGCGGCGGTGGTCTCGATCACACCCGCCGCCTCGCCCGGGTCGATCGTGGTGGTCGGCGCGCTCGTGGTCGTGGTTCGGGCGGTCGCGTCGCCCTCGATGTTCGGCGTGATGGTCATGATGTCTTCTCCCGATCGGTGGGGTGGGTCGCCGTCCCGACGGCGCCGTCCCCGGATCAGGGCATCAAAAAAGGGCCGTCCGTCCGAACGACCCTGGTCATGCACGAATGGTGGTCGCTCCTAAGTGGAGCGCCACCAACTGCGACCGACTACGTCTACCTGCTGCATGCCTCCACCATAGCGCCCGTCCCCGCCATCCGGACGGCTTGCCCGCACCTTCGCCGAACAGGGCCGAACTCGGCGCATGTGTCCGGTAATCGCCTGTCGCGCCGCGCGCCTTCCGGTCTACCGTGGCAACATTCTGGCGGGCGACGTCGCGCCTGTCCGCCCGCGCCCGCCCCGACGGGTCGAGGCCGAGGTGCGTGCTTCGCCCGCGCCGGGATCCGCGTCGGCCGACGACCGGTTCGCCCGGGCCCGACGCCGACGCTCGGGCAACTCCCTTGCCCCCACGTCCGATCGCCGACTGCGGATCGGCGCTCGAGCGGGAAATCCGCCCGGACCGAAGTGAATAGCCCTGCGGAGGACCTTTGGGGAGGTGCCCCTCCGCGGTGCGGCGGGCGAGGCGGGACGTGGCGGATTCACCGCGCTCCGCCTCGTCGGGCCGAGTCGAACAATTGCCGTGTTTCCCGACAGGATCCCCCGAAATCCTGTTCTGCTGCGCCGCCCGATCTCCCCGGCCGAGCCCCTCATCTGCGGGGCTTCCGCCGAAAACGGCCCATCGCCCTTCCCGAGGGCGCTACCGTCGCTGTAAGGACCCGATGCCCACACGCTCGATCCGTCCACGCTGCCGACCCTCGGGCGGCGGGTCCGGAACACCCGCCAGGAAAGGCCCACCGCCGTGCCGCACCCACTGCTCGACGCCATCGACACCGCACAGGATCCCGCCGATTTCCTGCGCTCGATCGGAACCGTGCACACGACCTTCGGCGACCAGGACTCGGGTGCGGTCTCCTACGGTGTGCGCGTCGAGGGCAACTGGTTCGTCAAGACCGGCCCCAACGCCGCGTCCGCGCTGTGCCTGCGTCGCGCGATCGACCTGCACGCGCACGTCCGGCATCCGGCGATCGTGCCGGTGCTGCACTCGTTCAGCGCCAACGGCGTGCCGGTGACGGTGGGGCCGTGGCGCGCGGGCGAGGTCTTGTACCACTCGACGCTCAAGCGCGCGGGCAAACAGTTGCGCACCGGCGCGGCCTCGCCGCTCGCCCGCTTTCGCGCCCTGCCGCTGCACGACGTGCACGCGGCGCTGGACGCGATCCTGGACGCGCACCGCCTGATCGACGCGGCCGGTTACGTCGGGGTGGACTGGTACGACGGCTGCGTGCTGTACGACTTCGCCGCCCGCCGGGTACACCTGATCGATCTGGACGAGTACCGCAGCGCGCCGTTCGTGCTGGACACCGCCCGGCTGTCCGGGTCCACCCGCTACATGCCGCCCGAGCACAGCCGCCGCGGCGCGCTGGTCACCCGCGCGGGCACCGTGTTCCTGCTCGGCCGCACCCTGCGCCTGCTGCTGGACGCGGGCGACGAGGAGCGGGCCTGGCGCGGCACGCTGGCCCAACTCGCGGTGGTGGAGCGGGCGACCCGACGCGACCCGGCCGAGCGCTACCCCAACGTCACCGAACTCTTCGACGCGTGGAGCGCGGTCGCGCCCGCGGGCCTGCTCTCCGGCACCCACCGGGTCTGACGCGGGGCGCGTCCCGGGCCGTCAGCGCTGCCGCCCGCCGAACAGCTCGTCGCGGGCATCGTCGAGGGCGGTCAGCACGGCGCCGTCCAGAATCGCGTTGCCGGGGACGGAACCCGCCAGCACCCGCGTGCTCAGCGGCGTCGCCTCGGCGAGTCGGGCCTCGACCCGATCGGCCAGCGCCGTACCACCGGCCCGTCCGGTCTCGCCGCCCAGCACCACGCAGCCGGGGTCCAGGATGACCGCCAGCGCGGCGGCCCCGACCACGACCCGGGCGGCGAGTTCGTCCAGGAGCGCGGCGCCGGCTCCCGTGTCCTGCCCCGCGTCGACCTGTTCGGCCGCCGCCCGCACACATTCCTCGGCGCTGCCGGTGAAGCCGTGCCCGGCGGCCAGTTCCTCGATCGCCAGGCCCGAGACCAGGGTGTGGAAGCCGCCCGAGCAGTCCACCCGCGAGGGCCGGTGGCCGGTGCCCGGGACCGGGAGGAAACCCAGTTCGCCGCTGCCGCCGGAGGCGCCCCGCCGCAGTCGGCCGTCCAGCATCACGCCCGCGCCGATGCCCTGACCGAGCCAGACCAGGACGAACGTGTCCAGGTTCCGGGCCGCGCCGAGGCGTTGCTCGGCGATACAGGCGAGGTTGGACTCGTTCTCCAGGAGCACCCGGCCGCGTTCGCGGAGCGCGGCCACCAGGGGGGCATGCCAGCCGGGCGGGAAGCAGGACGAGCGCAGGTTGCCGGAGGCCGGATCGACCAGGCCGGGCACGCCGATGCCGAACGTGTGCAGCGTGTCGGCTCCGGCTCGGGCGGCGGCGGCGTCCAGCAGCCCGAGGATGTCGGCGAGGGCTCGGGCCGGGTCGCGGTCGGCGGGGATGGCGAGTGCGCCGGTCGCGACGGTGCGGCCGGCCAGATCGGCGACGGCCAACTCGACGCCGCCCACGCGCACGTCCAGTCCGGCGATGTGGGCGCGTTCCGCGACGATGCCGTACAGGCGTGCGTTCGGGCCGCGTTGGCGTTCGCCGGCCTCGCCGACCAGGTGGATCAGGCCCGCGCCGCCGAGGCGTTCGACCAGATCCGCGACGGTCGGGCGGGACAGCCCGGTGAGGGTCTTGAGCTGGGAGGCGGTCAGCGGGCCGTGTTCGATCAGCAGATCCAGGGCCAGCCGGTCGTTGATCGCGCGGGCCGTGCTCGGCGTCGCGGTGCGGAGCGCTGTCGCGGAGGGGGCGGTTGTCGCGGCCCGGGCGGTGGTCATGGCTACCGATCCTCGCAGACTCTTTCTTTCAGGAACCCTGCCTGATAATTTATCGCACCATGACGCAGACTTCCACGTCTCATGACGCCATCGGTGCGCCCGATGCAGCATCTTCGAAAGTCGAGGCCGAAGTTGGGGCCGGAGCCGGGCTCGGGGTCGGGGCCGACGGCGGGACCGAAGCCGCCGAGGCGGGTCGGGCCCGGGTCGCGGCGAGCCTGATCTTCGCCGTGCACGGCGCGGTCGGCGGCGGCTTCGCCTCCCGGTTGCCGTGGCTGCAGGAACACCTCGACCTGAGCCCGGGCCAACTGGGCGTCGCCCTGGCCGCCCCCGCCGTCGGCGCCTCGCTGGCCATGCCGGTGGCCGCGTCGCTGGTCCACCGGCACGGCGGCCGAACCGCGTTGCGCTGCCTGATCGCGCTGTGGTGCGCGGTGCCGCTGCTGCCCACCTCCGCCCCCGGCCTGCCGTGGCTGTGCGCGGCGTTGCTGGTGTACGGCGTGGGGGCGGGCATGTCCGATGTGGCGATGAACACCCAGGGGCTCGTGGTCGAACAGCGGGTCGGCCGCTCGACATTGCCGCTGCTGCACGGGATGTGGAGCGCCGGCGCGCTGGTCGGTGCGGGTCTGGGGGCCGCCGCCGCGTTCGCCGGGCTCGATGCCCGCGTACACCTGGCCGGCCTGGCCGTACTGCTCGCCGCGGTGGGCTGGATCGCCGGCCGCAACCTGCTCGACGCGCGTCCCACGGCCGGCGCCCCGGCCCCGCGCCGCTTCACGCTGCCGTCCCGGGCGGTGCTCGCGATCGGCGCGGTCGGCTTCTGCGCGGTCTTCGCCGAGGGCGCCGGGGCGAACTGGAGCGCGGTCCACCTGCGGGAGGTCGCGGGCGCCTCCCCCGGCGTCGCGGCGCTCGCGTTCACCGGCTTCGCCTGCACGATGACCGTCGCCCGGCTGCTCTCCGGCCGGGTCGTGGACCGGTTCGGGGTGGTCCGAGCCGTTCGGGGCGGCGCGGTCCTGGCCACGACCGGCGCGGTCCTGGTCGCCACCGCGCATTCCCCGTGGCCCGCCGCGATCGGCTTCGCCCTGCTCGGCGTGGGCGTGGCCGCGGTCCTGCCGCTGACCTTCGCCGCGGCCGGACGGACCGGCCAGGACCCGAGCCAGTCCATCGCCGGCGTGGCCACGGTCACCTACACGTCGGGCCTGCTCGCCCCCGCCATCGTCGGCGGCATCGCCGACCACGCGTCGCTGGGCGTCTCCTTCGCGGTGGTCGCCGTACTCGCCGCGATCCTGATCCCCACCGCCCACCTGCTCGACCCGTCACCGAGGGCACGCCGTCGTTGACCCCCGAGCCCGGCACCCCGGCCACCCCGGGCCCGGTATCCGCGACAGCCCCCACCACCGGGTCCCCCTCTCCGGCCGGGCGAGCCGTGATCGGCACATCCCCCTCGGGCGCGGCGACCCTGGTCTCCCCCCTCCCGCCGGAGCACCGATGAAACCCCGGGCACACACCACCGCCACCGCCCGAACCCGACCCACCGACGGAAACAACCTCGTCCGATCGGTCGGGAACGCACCGACCACGGCCTCCCCGCTCCCACCGGAACACCGAAGAGACCGCGGGCGGGCACGGCCACCACCACCCGAACCCGGCCGATCCGACCGGCCCCACCCACCGGCATCGGCGACTCTTCGGCGGCGTCGGGCGGGAACAGGGCGACCTCAGCCCCGCCGGAACACTGACGGCCCCCACGAGCACGACCGCTGCCGCGCGAACCCGGCCGATCCGATCGGCTCGACCCCCGGCAGGGGCGGCTCCGTCCGGTCGGCCTCGGTCGGGAGTGCGCGGCAGCGGCAGTGGTGCGAGGAGTCGGGTCAGTTCAGGGTCTTGACGAGTTCGGTCGCCAAGGGAGCGGCCGAGGACGGGTTCTGGCCGGTGTGCAGGTTGCGGTCCACGACCACGTTGGGGGACCAGGGGGTGCCCTCTCGGAAGTCCGCGCCGAGGGCGATCAGGCGGTCCTGGAGGAGCCAGCCGGCCCGGTCCGCGAAGCCGGCCTGGGTCTCCTCGGTGTTGGTGAACGCGGTCAGTCGGTAGCCGGCGAACGGCGAGGTGCCGTCGGGACGTTCGGCCGCGAGCAGCGCGGCCGGCCCGTGGCAGACCACGCCCAGCGGCTTGCCCGAGTCGAGCGCCGCGGTGAGCAGCGCCCCGGAGGCCGCGTTCACCGCCAGGTCCTCCATCGGCGCGTGGCCGCCCGGATAGAAGACCGCCGCGTAGTCGGCGAGGTCGACGTCCGCCAGGTCGATCGGCGCACGCAGTGCGGTGAACCGTTCCAGCCCGGCGGTGACCGCGGCCAGGCCGTCCGGCCCTCCGTTCACCTCCGGCGCCAGGCTCGCCGCGTCGACGGTCGGGGTCACGCCGCCGGGTGTGGCCACCACGACGTCGTGGCCCGCCGCGCTGAACACCTCGAACGGCGCGACGGCCTCCTCGGCCCAGAAGCCGGTCGGATGCCGGGTGCCGTCGGCCAGCGTCCAGTGGTCGGAACCGCTGAGCACGAACAGGATTTTCGCCATGGGTCTTCTCCCAATCGCATCGGCCGGTCGCGGCCGGTGGTCGCGCCGTCGGACTCGAACGTAGATCGCCCACCCATCGGTATTCAAATAGGCTCTCCACCATGAGCCATGATGATTCCGATGGGTCACGGCTCGCCGAATCGGCCTCGATACCGGATCCGGCCGGCCGCGGGCCCCTGGATCTGACGCTGCTGCGTACCTTCCTGGCGGTGCACCGCGCCGGCTCCTTCACCGGCGCCGCCCGCGTACTGGGTCTGTCCCAGCCCACGGTCACCACCCAGATCCGCACCCTGGAGCGCCGATTGGGCCGGGCGCTGTTCGAGCGGTTGCCTCGCGGCGTGGCCGCCACGCCGATCGCGGACGACCTGGCCATTCGGGTCGCGGACCCGCTGGACGCGCTGGCGGAGGTGGCCGATCGTGATCGATTCGGCGCGGACACCCCGGCCGAGCCGGTGCACATCGCCGGTCCCGCCGAGGTGCTGTGTGTGCTGGTGTTGCCGGTACTCGCGCCGCTGATCGAGCGCGGCGTATTGCTGCGGATCTCCCCGGGGCTCACCGACGACCTGCTCGACGGGTTGCGCGCGGGCCGGTACGACCTGGTTCTGGCCACGACCCGGCCGCGCGGCCGCACGCTGGCCGCCGTCCCGCTGATGGACGAGGAGTTCGTACTGGTCGCGGCGCCGCACTGGGCCGAGCGCATCGGGCCGGATCGGGTCGCCGCCGAGGGCCCCGCCGCGCTGCGCTCGGTACCGCTGGTCAGCTATGCCGAGGACCTGCCGATCGCCCGCCGCTACTGGCGCCACGTGTTCGGCACCCGGCTCACCGAACGGGCCGCGATCACCGTCCCGGACCTGCGCGGCGTGCTGACCGCGGTGGTCGCCGGCGCGGGCATGACCGTGTTGCCGCGCTACCTGTGCGCGGGCGAGCTCGCGTCCGGCGCGCTGGTGGCGCTGCTCACCCCGGACGACCCGCCGATCAACACCGGCTACCTGGTCCGCCGCGCGGGCACCGCGGGCCACCCGCACGTGATGCTGGTCCACCAGCACCTGGTCCGCGCGGCGCGGACCTGGTGATCCGCGATCGGCCCGTCGCGGGGCCGCGTGTCCGGATCCGCACGGTCGATCCCCGCACCCGAGTCCGCGCGTCGCGATCTACCCGCCCGCTCCGCGCGCCCGCATCCCCCCACTCGGGACCGCGCCGGCCGGTCAGGCGGTGTCCGCGACCGCCGTGGTGAGTTCGGCGAGCAGATCCGGTCCGCTCCACTGCCGGGCCTGTCCCGCCGGCGCGGTCTCCGCCTCGCGGATCAGCGCGATCAGACGCGCGTTGGCGGGCGCGGTCAGCCCGTTGCGTTCGGCCATCGCGAGTATCTCGCCCTGCACACTGTCCACCTCGGTACGCCGGCCCCGTTGCAGGTCCTCCCACATCGACGAACGCGCCTTCGCGTCGATCCGCAGCGCGGACCCCGCCAACCGACGAAACAGCGGATCGGGCAACCCGAGCAGTTGCCGATTGCGCGCGGCCGAGCCGGGACCGAGCTTGGCCGGTCGGATGCCCTCGGCCCGGAACGCGGTGAGCGCCTCGCCCTGGCACAGCGCCAGGCACGCCCGATAGTCGCGCTGTCCGAGCTGATCGCGCAGCGGCAGGCCGGACAGCGCGTTGATCGCGTTGTTGAGATTCATCAGCAACTTCGCGTGCTGCACCTCGGGCATGTCCTCGCGGACCTGGACCGGGATGCCGGCCTCGGCCAGCACGTCCACGAGCGGGATGGCCCGGGGATTCGCGTCGATCATCAGCGCGCCGGACGTGCCCTGATGGAACACCGCGGGCTCGGTGCGCAGCACGTTGTACGGGACCATGCCGGCCAGCACGGTATGCCCGGGCAGCGCGGCCCGCAGCACGGCGGGGTTGCGCACGCCGTTCTGCAGACTGACCACGATCGCGGCCGGGCTGAGCCGACCGGCCAGCTCGCGGCCGGCCTCGGCGGTGGCCGCGGACTTGACGGTGACCAGCACGAAGTCGGCGCCGGCCACCGCGTCCGGCGTCCGGGCCAGGGTCAGCCGCTCCGGTTCGACCACGGTCGGGGGACGGCCCGCGCCGGTGACGGTCAAACCGTCCGCGAGTGCGTCCAGGACGGTGGGGCGTCCGATCAGGGTGATGTCGGCGAAGGCGGCGAGCCGACCACCGAGCTGGCAGCCGACGCTGCCGGCGCCGAAGATCGCGATCCGGGGTCGGGGCCGCGAACGTGGAGCGGGTTGGGACATGTACGGCCTCCGCCTACGGATGCAAGAGCCAGGGATCAATCCGCAAGCGTACGTCCCCCGGCCCGCACCTGCGTTCGAGGCGCCCGGCGCCCGGTCTCCGGGCATTCGGGCCAGCCCGGTCGTCCCCGCTCGCGTGCGGTCGCTTGACCCTGTCGCCGGCGGCAGGGTTGCACGATCACGGCATGACAAACCTCGATGACACCGGCTCCCATCCGCCCCGCGTCGTCCTGATCACCGGTGCCGGTACCGGTATCGGTCGGGCCGCCGCACGCGCCTTCGCCGCCGAGGGCGCGCACGTGATCGCCGTCGGGCGCCGCACCGAACCGCTCGCCGAGACCTCGGCGGGCCACGACCGGATCACCCCGCTCGCCGCCGACCTCACCGCCGCCGGCGAGGTCGAGCGGATCGTGGGCACCATCGCCGAGACGCACGGCCGGCTCGACGTGCTCGTCAACAACGCGGGCATCGTCGGCACCGGCCACCTGGGCGGCTACACCCGCGAGAGCATCGACCCGCTGCTCGCCACCAACCTGATCGCCCCGGTCCTGCTCACCCAGGCCGCGCTGCCGCTGCTGGAGGCCGCCGGCGGGGTGGTCGTCAACGTCACCACCTCCGTCGGGCAGCGCGCCTGGCCGGGCAACTCGCTCTACGCGGCGACCAAGACCGCCCTGGAACTGCTCACCCGAAGCTGGGCCGTCGAACTCGCCCCGCGCGGGGTCCGGGTCGTCGCGGTCGCACCCGGCGCGATCGACACTCCGATCGGCGAGCACCAGGGCTGGACGCCCGAACAACGCGCCACCATCCGCGCCTGGCAACTCGCGCACACCCCGATGGGCCGAATCGGCACACCCGAGGAGATCGCCTGGTCCATCACCACCCTCGCGTCCCCCGGCGCCTCCTTCATCACCGGCGTGGTCCTGCCGGCCGACGGCGGCGCGGTCGTCTCCTGACCCCAGGCACCAACACAGCCACCCTCCCCTTCGCGGGAACGGCACCAGGCACGAACCCACTCACAACCGCGGACGCAGACGCGAAGGCGGACGCGAAGGCGGGGGCAGACGCGGGGGCGGAGGCGGGCGCGGGGGCGGAGGCAGAGGCGGAGGCAGAGGCGGAGGCGGAGGCGGAGGCAGAGGCGGAGGCAGACGCGGGGGCGGAGGCGGAGGCGGAGGCGGAGGCGGGGGCGGAGGCGGGGGCGGAGGCGGGAGTGACGGCATGCGGGGTGGGGCGTGATAGGAGTGGTCGGGAGCGGAGGTGTCCGGATGCGGATCGGTGAGCTGGCGGCGGCGACCGGGACGACGCCGCGTGCGTTGCGCCACTACGAGCAGGCGGGGTTGATCGAGTCGGCTCGGTCGGCGAACGGGTATCGGGTGTACGACGAACGGGACGTGGCCCGGGTCCGGTCGATCCGCGAACTGCTCGGCGTCGGGCTCACCCTGGACGACGTACGCGCCTTCCTCCCGTGCCTGGACGCGGGCGTCGACGTGGCGGCGCGACCGCCGTCCGCGACCGCCGTACGGATCGCCCTGGACCGATTGGCCGTACTTGACGCCCGGATCGCCGCCCAGACCGAGGCCCGGAACAACCTGGCGGCGGCACTGCACCGAGCCGGCGTGGACCGCATCCGCCCAGTGGCCTGACCCCGCCCACCGTCCACGCGACACCACCCGTCCGGGAGACCCGCAGCCGACACCCGGGCCGGGCCGCGCGTTCCGTCCGGCCCCGGAGCCCCCGGTCGACACACAAACCGGCCCAGCCTCACGCCTTCCGCCGCCACCCGGGAAACCCGCCCCGGCTCGCAAACGGAGCCGCAACACGCCCGTTCCCCCGCCACCCGAGAAACCCGCGACCGACGCACGCGGCTCCCCCTCCCGCTCGGCCCGCCCGGCCCGCCGCCCGTTCCACCCTCACCGCGAAACCGGCGGCCGGAGCGCAAACAGAGACGAAGCGCCCGGTCCTCCGCCACCCGAGAAACCCGCGACCGACGCACGAATCGGCTCCCCCCTTCCACTCGGCCCGCCCTGTGCGTCGCCCGTTTCACCCTCACCCGAGAAACCCCAACCGACACACGAACCGGCTCGCCCCCGCCACCCGGCCCCGCCCTACGCCCGCACGCCGTCCGTCCCATCGCCCCCGGGAAGCTCGTCGCCGATCGGCGGAGCGGGCCGCAGCGTGCTCGTTGCGTCGCCGCCCGGAAGGCCCTTGGCCGGCAGGCCCATTCGCCTGCGGCGTACGTTTCCGCCGGAGGCCGGTGCGTGTGGTGTGGTGTGGGTCAGGGGCTCGTCGGGGTCGACCTGGTGTGTTGGGTCAGGGCTATGCAGGCCAGGACCGCGAGAGCGGCCAGGGGCATGGCGGGGGTGAGTGTCTCGTCGAGGATCAGCACGGCCCAGAGCAGCGTCAACAGGGGCTGGCCGAGCTGTAGTTGGCTGGCCGCCGGAACGCCGATCACGGCCATGCCCCGGTACCAGCCGACGAAGCCGAGGAATTGCGAGATCGCCGCCAGGTACAGCAGGCCGCCCACGCTTCGCGCGTCCGGGTGGAGCGGCTCGGTGGCCAGGCCCAGTGCCGCGACCAGAGCGGTGGCCGGGGCCGCGAACACCACACCCCACGCGATCACCTGCCAGCCCGGCAAGTGCCGGGCCAGCCGCCCGCCTTCGGCATAGCCGGCCGCACACAACACCAGTGCGGCGAACAGGTACACGTCCGCGAGGCCGACCCCGCCGCTGCTCTGCTGCACGGCGAACGCGAACACCACCACCGCGCCCGCGACCGCCGCCGCCCAGAAGGACCGACTCGGCCGTTCACCGGTGCGCAGCACCGAGCAGACCGTGGTAGCCAACGGCAGCAGACCGATCACCACCGCCGAGTGCGCCGTCGAGGAGGTCTGTAGCGCGAGCGTGGTCAGCAGCGGGAAGCCGAGCACGCAGCCGACCGCGATCACCGCCAGCCCGAGCCGGTCCGCCCGCGCCGGCAGCCGTGCCCGCACCGCGAGCAGCGCCGCGCCGGCGAACAGCGCCGCGAGCAGTCCGCGCAACCCGGTGACCGTCCACGGGCCGAACCCGCCCAGGGCCCACACGGTCGCCGGAAAGCTGAGCGAGAAGGTCACGATCGCGAGCGCCGCGAGCGCGGTACCGCCGACCGCTATCGACGCCGGCCGAATAGCGCTATCCTGTACTGTCATGAATCAGAGTAGCGGTACTGTCGATCTTGTCGCCATCCTGCGTCTGGAATTGAACCGCTACTCACCTGGCGAGAAGCTGCCGTCCAGCCGCTCGCTGGTCGAGCGGCACCGGGTCAGCCCGGTGACGGTCTCCCGCGCGATCGCCACGCTCGCCGCCGAGGGGCTGGTGATCTCCCGTCCCGGAGCCGGCGTCTACCGCACCGCGCCCGGCCGCCCGGCCGCGCCGACGGGCGACACCTCGTGGCAGGAGGTGGCGCTCAGCGCGGAGCCGGGCCTGCCCCCGCAGCGCAGCCCGGACGCGTCCGGCGTGTTGTCCGCGCTCGCGGCGGCCCCGCCCGAGGTGGTCGATCTCAACAACGGCTACCTGCACGCCTCGCTGCAACCCGAACGCGCGCTCGCCGCCGCGCTCTCCCGCGCCGGCCGCCGCCCCGGCGCCTGGGAACGCCCGCCGATCGAGGGCCTGCCGGAGTTGCGCGCGTGGTTCGCCCGCGACATCGGCGGCACGGTCTCCACGTCGGATGTGCTGATCACCGCCGGCGGCCAGAACGCGCTGACGACGGCGCTGCGTTCGCTGGTCGCGCCGGGCTCGCCGGTGCTGGTGGAATCGCCGACCTACCCCGGCGTACTGGCCGTCGCGCAGGCCGCCGGGCTGCGGCCGGTGCCGGTGCCGATGGACGCCGACGGGGTGCGTACCGATCGGCTCGCCGACGCGTTCGCGGCCACCCGGGCCCGGGCGTTCGTCTGCCAGCCGGTGTTCCAGAACCCGACCGCGACGGTGCTCTCGGCCGAGCGCCGCGCCGAGGTGTTGCGGATCGCGCACGAGGCGGGTGCGTTCGTGATCGAGGACGACTTCGCCCGCCGCCTCGTGCACGCGGACGCGCCGGTGTTGCCCGCGCCGCTGGCCGCCGACGATCCGAACGGCGTGGTGGTGCACATCCGTTCGCTGACCAAGTCCACGTCGCCGAGCCTGCGGGTCGCCGCCCTCAGCGCGCACGGCCCGGCCTTCGAGCGGCTGCGCGCCGTACAGGCCGTGGACAGCTTCTTCGTGCCGCGTCCGCTCCAGGAGACCGCGCTGCAACTGGTCGGCGCGCCGGCCTGGCCGCAGCACCTGCGCACGCTGGGCGCCGCGCTGCGCGATCGGCGCCGGGTACTGGCGGACGCGCTGAACCGACTGCTGCCCGGACTGCTGCCGGACCGACTGCCGTACGGCGGCTACCACTTCTGGTTGCGGCTGCCCGACGGGCAGGACGTCGGGGCGCTGACCTCGGCCGCGCTGCGCGCCGGGGTCGCGGTGACGCCGGGACCGGGGTACTTCACCGCCGAGCCGCCGGCTCCGTACCTGCGCGTCGCGTACTCCTTCGCCGAGGGCCCGGAGCGACTGATCGAGGGCGCCGAGCGCCTGCACCGGGCCTTCACCGGGCCGGGCCGACCCCGCGATATCCAGGGACCGGCGATCCCAGGCTGAACACTCCGCTCCTCGGCGGCGCGCCGGCATGGCAGCGTTCGAGGCACCGCCGCGACCGGACCCGCCGCCTCGGGTCCGGTCGGGCGAATCCCCTCCGGCCGAAGGAAGGCTTCGCCATGCCCGTGTCCGCCCGCCCGCCCGATACCGACGTCGACGGCGCGGGCCCAGGCCGGAGTCCGCGCCGTCCCGGTGTCGCCCTGGCGCTGCTCGCCTTCGCGAGCCTGATCACCTCGCTCGACTACAACATCGTCTACGTCGCGCTGCCCGACATCGGCACGGGAGTCGGCTTCTCCGCCCGGACCCTCCAGTGGGTGGTCAGCGCGTACGCGGTCGCCTTCGGCGCGTTCCTGCTGCTCGGTGGCCGGATGGCCGATCTGCTGGGCCGGCGGCGGATGTTCGTACTCGGCCTGACGCTGTTCGCGGTCGCCTCGCTCGCCGGCGGTCTGGCCCGCGAACCCGGCCTGCTGATCGCCGCCCGCGCCGTTCAGGGCCTGGGCGGCGCGTTCCTGTTCCCGGCCACACTGTCCCTGGTCAACACCACGTTCGCCGAGGGCCGTGCCCGCAACCGCGCGCTGTCGGTGTGGGCCGCGACCGGCTCCGGCGGCCTGATCCTGGGCTCGCTGCTCGGCGGTGTGCTCACCCGGACGCTCGGCTGGGAGGCGGTGTTCTTCGTCAACGTCCCGCTCGCCGGCGCCGCCGCACTGCTCGCCTTCGTCGCGCTGCCCGCCGACCCGGCCCCGGTCGCCGGTCGGCGCTTCGACGTATTCGGTGCGCTGACCGCGACCCTGGGCTGCACGCTGATCGTGTTCGCCCTGGTCCAGGGCCCCGAATCGGACCGGACCGACCCGCGCCCGCTCGCCGGCGCCGCGCTCGGCGTCGTGCTCCTGGCGGTGTTCCTGATCGCCGAGGGGCGCAATCCCGACCCGCTGATGCCGCCGCGTCTGCTGCGCGGCCGCAACCTGGGCACCGGGATGGCGGTGACGTTCCTGTTCATGGCCACGCTCGGCACGCTGCCGTACTTCCTCACCGTCTACTTCCAGGGCGTACACGGGTACGGCGCGTTGCGCACCGGCTTCGCCTTCCTGGTCCCGATGGGCGGCGGGTTGGTCGGCTCGCTGCTCGGCGGCCGGTCGGCGACCCGATTCGGGGTACGGTCCACGCTGCTCGTGAGCCTCACGGTGAGCGCGGTCGGTGTGTCGGCGACCGGCCTGGGCATCTCCGCGAGCGCCTCCTATCCCGACCTGGTACCGGGGTTGCTGATCTTCGGACTCGGTCAGGGCGTCGCCTACACCACGATGTTCGCCGCCGCCGCGACCGGGGTGCCGGGCCACGAGCAGGGCGTCGCGTCCGGAATGGCGTCCACCGGTCAGCAGGTCGGCGGCGCGATGGGGCTCGCGGTGCTGGTGGCGATCGCCAACTCCGGTACGGACGGGAAGACCGGCGAGGCCCTGCGGGTGGCCACCGCACACGGCCTGCGCACCGCGGTGTTCGCCGCCGCGGCGGGCGCGGGCGTGGCGGTGCTCGTCGCGCTGAACTTCCGACGGGTGGATCGGGCGCCCGAGGACACCGCCGCAGCGGCGGGCGTCACGTCTTGAGGATGCGGTCGGCCGGCACCTCGAAGATGATCTCCAGGCCGTCCTCCTCGTCCATCTGCTCGCCGACCTCGACGAAGTGGAAGCCCCGGATGGTGGCGAGCGAGGCCGCGTTGTCCGGGGTGATGGTGACCCGCACGATCCGCACGTCGGGCTCGTGGGCCGCCCGCTCCAGCAACGACCGCAACATCGCCCGGGCATGGCCGCGGCGACGCGCCTCGGGTACCACGGTGTAGCCGATCTCCACCATGCCGACCTCGTCCGGCGGCCCGTGGAATCCGGCGTAACCCACCACCACGCCGTCCGGCTCGGACACCGCGGCCCGGGCCACCCAGGGCGCGCTCTCGGGTTCGGCGGTCACCTGCTCGAAGCGCCGCCGCCACAGGCCGCGGGCCTGGTCCGAGACGAAGAACTCGGGCAGTTCCAGGCCGGTTTGGTAGCGCGCCTCGGCCAGGTCACCGGCGAGCAGGGCGCTCAGCGGCCGACCGACCAGGTAGACCCAGCGAATCCGCTGCCCGAAAGCGCCCTCGGGGCGAGCGGCGGAATCGGCGGGCGGATCGGACGGCGGGCGCGAGGAATCGTCGAGGTGTTCGGTCATCGTCGGATCATCGGCGACCATCCACCGGTCGTCCAGCGCATTTCCGCCGGCCCGGAGCGGTTCGCCCGATCGGCTCCGGCGCCTTTCGACCCCTCGATCACCGTGCCGACCCGCCACCGAAGGGTGGCCGACCTGCGAATTCATCCGGTCGACGGCCGTTGTTGGCGGTACGGACGAGTCGCATGGGTTTTCCAGCCAATACCGTGCGCATGCCCCCCAACCAGTCCGGCGCCGGAGAACCACCATGTGTCAGCAGCACGACGACGACTGCGATCAGCCGCCCGTCACCCCCCTGTCCGGACCCGCCCGACGGGCGTTCCTGCGCTCCGCCGCACTGGCCGGTGCGGGCGTCACCGTGGCGGGTGCGGTGGC
>NZ_JBHZAV010000032.1:0-69659 GCF_042754445.1 Embleya sp. NPDC059213 | reverse complement strand
CCGGGGGGGGGCGCCGGGGCCCGGGGTGACCGGGGGGGGTTCGCCCGCCCCCGCCCGGCCCGCCCCCGTCGTGCCCTACGCCGCCGGGGGGGTGTGCACCCGCTCGGCGGCTTCGGGGAAAGTCAGTTCTTCTTCTTGTTGATGATGTCCGGAAGCATCACGAGACCCGCGATGATCACGAAGGCCAGGATCGGGATGCCGACGAAGACCCCGAGGGTCTCGCCGATACCGATGCCGGCGCCCGGTTCGTCGCCGTCGTCGCGGATGTTCGCGAAGGCCGGTGTCGAAATCAGCGACATGAGCGTGACAACGGCCGACACGGCCCCGGCGCGAAGTGCATTCCTGTTCACCACGAAACCCACGCTACCGGGCCGGTGCACGAACACACGCACCGGGTTGACCCTTCCGTGCGAACCGCCGGCCGGCCGGACCGTCGATCGGCCCGGCCGGCCCCACGTCGGGTGCTACTTGTCGCGTGCCTGCGCCCGCAGGGCCCGGGCCACCCCGTCGCGGCTCTCCACCACCAGGCGCCGCAGGCCCGCCGGGTGCTCGGCGCTCGCGAGCCACGCGTCGGTGCGGTCCAGGGTGTCCTGGGTGACCTGGAGGGTCGGGTACAGGCCGATCACGATCTGCTGGGCGATCTCGTTGGTGCGGGTCGTCCACACGTTCGCGATCGTGGCGAAGTACCGCTCGGTGTAGGCCGCGAGCAGGTCGCGCTGGGCCGGCTGGACGAAGCCGCCGATCACCGCCGCCTGGATCGCGTTGGGCAGCGCGTCGGACTCGACCACCGAGGCCCACGCCTCGTCCTTGGCCGCGGCCGTCGGCCGGGCCGCCCGCGCGGCCGCCGCGTGCCGGCGACCGGCCGCGGTGGAGTCGCGCTCCAACTCGGCGTCGACGTCCGCGTCGGTGGCCACCCCGGTCGCGGACAGGCGCAGCAGCAGCGCCCAGCGCAGATCCGCGTCCACCGCCAGGCCCTCGATCTGCTCCTTGCCGTCGAGCAGAGCACGCAGGATCGCCAGGTGGTCCGGCCGCGCCGCCACCGACGCCAGGCAGCGCGTCCAGGCCAACTGGTGGTCGCTGCCCGGCTCCGCCGCGCGCAGGAAACGCTCGGCCGCCACCGCGAGTTCGGCCAGCGAACGCTCGCGGTGTGCCGGGTCGAGGTAGAGCTCCAGCGCGCTGGTGACCTGGCGCTGCAACGTCTGGACGATGTTGATGTCCCGCTCGCCGCCCGCGCCGGCCAGTACCAGCTTGAGGTAGTCGCGCGCCGCCATCTCCGCGTCGCGCGTCATGTCCCACGCCGCCGCCCAGCACAGCGCGCGCGGCAGCGGGTCGACGAACTCGCCGATCGCGTCGGTGACGAAGGCCAGCGAGTGCTCGTCGAGCCGGATCTTGGTGTAGGTCAGGTCGTCGTCGTTGAGCAGCACCACGTCCGGACGGGCCCGGCCGACCAGGTCGGCGACCTCGGTTCGGGCGCCGGTGACGTCCAGCTCCAGCCGGTGCGTGCGCACCAGACCGGCGTCGGTGCGGTCGTAGAAGCCGATCGCGATCCGGTGCGAACGCAGCGTCGGCCACGCCTGCGGAGCCTCCTGGAGCACCGCGAACGAGGTGATCACGCCGTCCGAGGAGGTCTCGATCGCGGGCCGCAGCGTGTTCACG
This sequence comes from Embleya sp. NPDC059213, assembly GCF_042754445.1. Taxonomy (NCBI): domain Bacteria; kingdom Bacillati; phylum Actinomycetota; class Actinomycetes; order Kitasatosporales; family Streptomycetaceae; genus Embleya; species Embleya sp. NPDC059213. The sequence continues at coordinate 68,003 of NZ_JBHZAV010000032.1, read as the reverse complement.
CCCGCGGTCTCCAGCCACTCGCGCGACCACGACTTCAGGTCCCGACCGGAGGTCTCCTCCAGCGCGCCCAGCAGGTCGGCCAGCCTGCTGTTGCCCCACGCGTGCTTCTTGAAGTACGCCCGTACGCCCGCGAAGAAGTTCTCGCTGCCCACGTAGGCGACGAGCTGCTTGAGCACCGAGGCGCCCTTGGCGTAGGTGATGCCGTCGAAGTTGACCTCGACGTCCTCCAGGTCCCGGATGTCGGCGAAGATCGGGTGCGTGGAGGGCAGTTGGTCCTGCCGGTAGGCCCAGGTCTTCATCCGGTTGCCGAACGTGGCCCACGCGTGCGACCAGCGGGTCACCTCGGCCTGGCAGCGCACCGACGCGTAGGTGGCGAACGACTCGTTCAGCCACAGGTCGTCCCACCACCGCATGGTGACCAGGTCGCCGAACCACATGTGCGCGAGCTCGTGCAGGATGGTCTCCGCACGCGTCTCGTACGACGTGTCGGTGACCTTGGAGCGGAAGACGTAGTCCTCCAGGATCGTCACACAGCCCGCGTTCTCCATCGCGCCCGCGTTGTACTCCGGCACGAAGAGCTGGTCGTACTTGGCGAACGGGTAGGCGAAGTCGAACTGCTTCAGGAAGTAGTCGAAGCCCTGCTTGGTGACGTCGAAGATGGCGTCCGCGTCCAGGAACGGCGCGAGCGAGGACCGGCAGTACACGCCGAGCGGGACGACCGTGCCGTCCGCGGCGGTGTAGCTGTCCTGTACCGCGTGGTAGTGGCCGGCCACCAGGGCGGTGATGTACGTGGAGATCCTGGGCGTCGGTTCGAACGCCCACACCGAGGCGCCGTCGGCACCGGCCGAGGGCTCGGGGGTGGGCGAGCAGGAGACCACCCGCCACTCGCTCGGCGCGGTGATCGTGAAGGCGAAGGTGGCCTTGAGGTCCGGCTGTTCGAAGTTGGCGAAGACCCGGCGCGCGTCGGCCACCTCGAACTGGGTGTAGAGGTAGGTCTTGCCGTCCACCGGGTCGACGAAGCGGTGCAGGCCCTCGCCGGTGTTCATGTACGCGCAGGACGCGACCACCCGCAGCTCGTTGTGCTCGGCGAGGTCGCTCAACGCGATCCGGCTGTCCGCGAAGACCGACGCGACGTCGAGCGCCTTGCCGTTGAGGGTGATCTCCTGCACGTCGGGGGCGATCAGATCGACGAACGTGCTCGCCCCCGGTTCGCTACAGCCGAACCTCAGCACCGTCGTGGACGGGAACGTCGCACCGGTGCCGGTCAGGTCGAGGGCGATGTCGTACGAGTCGACGGACAGGATCCGGGCCCGCTCGCGGGCTTCGTCACGCGTCAGGTTGGTTCCGGGCACGCTGCGCTCCTTGTGGGATGGGCGCCGCCGGGGAGGGGCGGCCGGGGAATCGGACCCCGTCGGGATGGTGGCGGGATCCGAACGGACGAGTCAGCCGCGTCGGTCGCGCTCGCGGGCCGCGAGCGCACGGGTCACGTCGTCGCGGCACTCCAGGACCAGCCGGCGCAGCGCCGGCACCGGCTCGGTCGCGGCCAGCCAGTCGTCGGTGCGCCGCAGCGTGTCGACGTCGATCCGACCCGAGGGGTAGAGGCCGACCACGACCCGGCGGGCGATCTCGATCGAGCGGTCCCGCCACACCGGCGCGATCGCGGCGAAGTAGCGGTCGGTGTACGGGTCGGTCAGGTCTTCCTGACCGGACGTGGCGAAGCCCGCGATGACCGCGGCGAGCGTCGCGTTGGGCAGTTCGTCGGTCTCCACCACGAGCCGCCACGCCTCGGCCTTGGCCTCGGGCGTGGGACGTGCGGCGCGGCACTCGATCGCGTGTCGGCGACCGGCCGCGGTGCCGTCGCGCTCCAGTTCGGCGGCGATGTCCGGCTCGTCGGCGGCACCGCCCGCACACAGCGCGCGCAACATCGCCCAGCGCAGCTCGGTGTCCACGCTCAGCCCGGCGATCCGCTGCTCACCGGTCAGCAGGTCGCGCAGCAACGCGAGTTCCTCGGGCGTGCCGGCGGCCGAGGCCAGGCAGCGGGCCCAGGCGAGCTGATGGCCCCCGCCCGCCTCCGCGGCCCGCAGTTCGGCCAGCGAGCCGGCCGCGAGCAGCCGCAGGGCCTCGTCCCGGAAGGCCGGGTCGGTGTAGCGGTCCAGGCCGGTCTTGACCTGCACCTGGAGCTTTTGCACCACGCCCACGTCGCTTTCCCGACCGGCGTGCCGCAGCACCAGGTCCAGGTAGTCGCGCGCGGGCAGTTCGCCGTCCCGGGTCATGTCCCACGCCGCGCCCCAGCACAGCGCGCGGGCGAGCGAGGAGTCGAGCTCGCCCAGCGAGTCGAGCACCGCCTGCCACGACCGCGGGTCGAAGCGCACCTTCGCGTAGGTGAGGTCGTCGTCGTTGAGCAGGATCAGCGGCGTACGGGCGCGGCCGACCAACTCGGGCACCTCGGTGCGGGCGCCGACCACGTCCACCTCGACCCGGGCGACCCGCTCGGCGCCGTCGTACAGGCCGATCGCGATCCGGTGCGGGCGCAACGTCGGGAACGCCGGCGTGGCCTCCTGGAGCACCGCGAACGAGGTGATCACGCCGTCCGCGTCGGTCTCGATCGCCGGGCGCAGCGTGTTCACGCCGGAGGTCTCCAGCCAATCCGCCGACCAGGACTTGAGGTCGCGGCCGGAGGTCTCCTCCAGGGCGGAGAGGAAGTCGGCGAGGGTGGTGTTGCCCCACGCGTGCTTGCGGAAGTACGACCGGGCACCCGCGAAGAACTCGTCCTCGCCCACGTAGGCGACCAGTTGCTTGAGGACCGAGGCGCCCTTGGCGTAGGTGATCCCGTCGAAGTTGAGCTTGGCGTCCTCCAGGTCGTTGATCACCGCCACGATCGGGTGGGTGGTGGGCAACTGGTCCTGGCGGTACGCCCAGTCCTTGCGGCGTGCGGCGAAGCTGGTCCAGGCGTCGGTCCAGCGGGTCGCCGCGCCCTGCGAGTAGGCGCCCATGAAGTCGGCGAAGGACTCCTTCAGCCACAGGTCGTCCCACCAGCGCGGGGTGACCAGGTCGCCGAACCACATGTGCGCCATCTCGTGCAGGATCACGTTGGCGCGGTTCTCGTACGCCGAGTCGGTGACCTTGGAGCGGAAGACGTAGTCCTCGGTGAAGGTGACCGCGCCCGGGTTCTCCATCGCGCCGAGGTTGTACTCCGGCACGAAGAGCTGGTCGTACTTGCCGAACGGATACGGGAAGTCGAACCGGTCGTGGAACAGGTCCAGGCCCTGCCGGGTGACCTCGAAGATGTCCTCGTGGTCGAACGACTCGGCCAGCGACGCGCGGCAGAACCCGCCGAGCGGGACGACCAGGCCGTCCGGGCCGGTGTAGGTGTCGAAGACCGCGTGGTAGGGGCCGGCCACGACCGCGGTCAGGTAGGTGGAGATCCGCGGCGTCGGGGCGAAGTCCCAGCGTGCGACCCCCTCGCGCACCGGTGCCGGCTTCGGCGTGGTCGAGTTCGACACCACGTGCCAGTCGGCCGGCGCGGTCACCGAGAACCGGAACGACGCCTTGAGGTCCGGCTGTTCGAAGTTCGCGAAGACCCGGCGCGAATCGGCCGGCTCGTACTGGGTGTAGAGGTAGACCCGATCGTCGACCGGGTCGACGAAGCGGTGCAGGCCCTCGCCGGTGCGGCTGTAGGCGCACGACGCGAGCACGCGCAGTTCGTTGGTTCCCTCGACCAGGTCGTCCAGCAGTACTCGGGCGCCGTCGAAGACCTGTGCGGGGTCGAGCGCGCGGCCGTTGAGCACGACCTCGTGGACGGCCGGGGCGAGCAGATCCACGAACGTGGCCGCACCCGCCTCACGGCAACCGAAACGGAGCACCGTCTCGGAGCGGAACGTCTCCGTGCTGTCGGTGGTGACATCGAGCCTGACGTCGTAGTCCTCGACGCTCAGGATCCGGGCCCGCGTGCGGGCCTCCTCGCGGGTCAGATTCCTGCCGGGCACTGGATCACTCCCTGGTTGGCTGCGGTCCGGGCGATCCTTTCACGGCCGGGGCGGCTGTGTCGGCCCGGTTCTCGACCGGATTCCCGGCCCGGCGCGGGTGCGGCCCCGGCCGGCCCGGGAGCGTGGGATTGTCGCGATCGGCAGGAATGGCGGGGTGCGGTCGGAGGTTGCACAGTCATCGACGGCCCGTCCGCCGTCCGTCGAGGCGACCCGGGTGCAGCGCGGCCGGGCGCACGGCGTCGCGAACCAGGCAGCAGGATCGAGAGGAACCCCGCAGTGACCACCAAGGACAACGGATCCGCCCGCGACATAGCGCACTTCTGGTTCGACCCGCTGTGTCCGTGGGCGTGGATGACGTCGCGCTGGATGCTCGAGGTGGAGAAGATTCGCCCCGTGGACGTGCAGTGGCACGTGATGAGCCTGTCCGTGCTCAACAGCGGCCGGGACGACATCCCGGAGGCGTACAAGGAGATGCTGGAGCGCGGCTGGGGCCCGGTGCGGGTGTGCATCGCCGCCGAGCAGCGGTTCGGCAACGAGGTGCTCCTGCCGCTCTACACCGCGCTGGGCAACCGCCGGCACCCGGGCGGCGAGGAGTTCTCGCGCGAGATGATCGAGGCCGCGCTGACCGAGGCGGGCCTGCCCACCGAGCTCGCCGACGCCGCCGACTCGACCGAGTACGACGAGGCGCTGGTCAAGTCGCACCACGACGGCATGGACCGGGTGGGCATGGACGTCGGCACCCCGGTGATCAGCGTCAACGGTGTGTCCTTCTTCGGTCCGGTGGTGACCCCGGCGCCCAAGGGCGAGGACGCGGGCAGGCTCTGGGACGGCGTGGTGCTGGTCGCGGGCACGCCGGGCTTCTTCGAGATCAAGCGCACCCGTGACCAGGGGCCGATTTTCGACTGACCGGTTTCGACTGACCGGATGAAACCTGTCGGTCCCGACTCGGAATCGACTACAAAGCAAAGCAAAGCTAATTAATCTGGATAAATGACGGCTCCGGAGCGCCAGAGCAGCGTGATCCACACCTCCCGTACCGGGCGGCCGGATCCACGCACGCCCAACGGCAACGCCCCCTACGGCTCCCGCATGCCGCGGCTGCGCGACCGAGCGCTCGCCTTCGGGCTGCGCGCGGTCGTGCCGCTGTGGCGCTGGGTGGGACTGCGCACCGGGGCCGCCTCGTTGCGGCACTACCTGGTCGGGCGCGGCGCGCCGTTCGTGATCGACCCGGCCCAGCCACTGCGGGCCAAGCCGTTTCGCCGCGCGGCGCTCACCCACTTCGAGGAGTGGTGGGCGCTCGCGGCGATCCGCTGGCACGACAGCGGCGGCATCGAGAGCGTCTTCGAGACCACCACGCACTGGCACGGGGTGCTGATCCGGCGCGCGGACGACACCGACTGGTGGTTGGCCATGCGCGGTCTGCAATATCGGATCACCGGCCGGATCGAGGTACTTCCCGGCGGCACCGCCACCCCCGGCTCTCCGGTGTTGCCGGACGTGCGGCTGGTGTACCGGGTCGAGGTGTACAAGGACTGGGGCTTCGACAAGGGGCAGGGCGAGTACGGGGTGTCCTTCACGCCGCTCGCGCGCCTGCACGAGGTCGGTCTGGCCCGCGAATTCCCGGTCACCGGCCGGAGCGGCGAACTGGTGTGGACCTCGAACGGGCCGCACGGCTTCGCGGGGTAGCGCCCGCCCGCGGCCGGCTCCGCGCCCCTGACCTGTGCGGTCGTGGTGTCGGTGGGCGAAGATCGGGGTCGGCCGGCCCTGGGGATTGCACACGTGTCGACGTACTCTCGGCGGGTGTCGCGACCGGGCCCGGTGGCCGTTCCCGGCCGCGGCGCCATGTCCCAGTGGCAAGCGGAGGAGTTCGGCGGCATGACCAAGGCTTACGACACGATCTACATCGACGGCGCGTGGACGGCGCCCTCGTCGACCGAGACCATCGACGTCGTCGACCCCAATACCGAGCAGGTCGTGGCGACCGTGCCGCAGTGCACGCCCGCCGATGTGGACTTGGCCGTGGCCGCCGCCAGGCGCGCCTTCCCGGGCTGGGCGGCCACCCCGCCGGCCGAGCGGGCCGCGCTGCTGGCCAAGGCACGGGACCTGCTGGCCGAGCGTTCGGCCGAGATGACCGAGGTGATCATCGCGGACATGGGCGCCCCGGCGGCCCTGGTCGAGCGGGTGCACCTGGGCCTGCCACTGGTCGTGCTGGGCAGCTTCGTCAAGCTCGCCGCCGAGTTCGAGTGGGAGCAGACCATCGGCTCCTCGCTGGTGGTGCGCGAGCCGGTCGGTGTGGTCGGGGCGATCACCCCGTGGAACTTCCCGCTGCACCAGATCACCAACAAGCTCGGCCCGGCCCTGGTCGCCGGCTGCACCGTGGTGCTCAAGGCCAGCGAGGTCGCGCCGCAGGCCGCGCATGTGTTCTTCGAGATCCTGCACGACGCGGGCTTCCCGGCGGGCGTGGTCAACCTGGTCTCCGGCACCGGCCCGGTGGTCGGCGAGGCGATCGCCGCGCACCCGGACGTCGACATGGTCTCCTTCACCGGCTCGACCCGGGCCGGCACCCGGGTGTCCGAGCTGGCCGCCGCGACGGTCAAGCGGGTCGCGCTCGAACTCGGCGGCAAGTCCGCCAACGTGATCCTGCCCGGCGCCGACCTGGAGAAGGCGGTGCGCGCGGGCATCGGCGGCGCGTACCGCAACAGCGGGCAGACGTGCAGCGCGCTGACCCGGATGCTGGTGCATCGCGACGACCTGCCGCGCGCGGTCGAGCTGGCGGCGGAGGGCGCGAGGGCGATGACCGGCAAGCTCGGCCCGCTGGTGAACGCGACCCAGTTCGAGCGGGTGCGCGGCTACATCGCCAAGGGCATCGAGGAGGGCGCCACCCTGGTGACCGGTGGCGCGGAACCGCCCGAGGGCGTGGAAACCGGCTACCACGTGCGGCCCACCGTCTTCTCCGACGTGACCAACGACATGACGATCGCGCGCGAGGAGATCTTCGGGCCGGTGTTGTCGATCCTGCCCTACGACACCGAGGAGGAGGCCGAGCGGATCGCCAACGACACCCCGTACGGCCTGTCCGGCGCGGTGTGGGGTCCCAGTCGGGAGGCGGCGGTGGCGTTCGCGCGCAGGCTGCGCACCGGCCAGGTGGAGATCAACGGCGGCGCGTTCAACCCGCTCGCCCCGTTCGGCGGTTACAAGCAATCGGGCAACGGGCGCGAGCTGGGTCGGTTCGGCCTGGAGGAATACCTGGAGGTCAAGTCGCTGCAACTGTGACCCGGGACGGGCGCTTTCGGTGGTGTTCGACAAAGTACGGATCGGTACCTTGTCGGACACCCCCGTGAGCGTTCGATGTCCGATTGGTTAAGTTCATCGGGTCCCGCAACCCAAGAGTGTGGAGTCCGCTGTGAGTACTGCCCTTCTCGATGCGCGCCGCCCCGTCCTGGCCGACCTGGTTCCCGCCCGGGTCTTCCGAGGCGCCGCCGTGCGCGACGCCGCGCTGGTGGTCGGCGCGTCCGCGTTCGTCGGCCTCGCCGCCCAGCTCACCGTCCCGGTGCCCGGCTCGCCGGTCCCGGTGACCGGCCAGACCTTCGCCGTGCTGCTCGCCGGCAGTGCGCTCGGCGCGTGGCGCGGACTCGCCGCGATGGTGCTCTACCTGGGTCTGGGCGCGGCGGGCATGCCGTGGTTCGCCGAGGGCACCTCCGGCACCGGCTTCCCGACCCTGGGCTACGTGCTCGGCATGGTGCTCGCGGCGACCGTCGCCGGTTTCCTGGCCCAGCGCGGCACCGACCGCAGCCCGCTGCGCACCGCCGGCACGATGGTGCTGGGCAACGCGGTGATCTACGCGGCCGGCCTCACCTACCTCGCGCACGACCTGGGCATCTCGATGTCCAAGGCGTACGAGATCGGCATGCAGAACTACCTCTTCGGCGACGCGGTCAAGATCGTCCTGGCGATGGCGCTGCTGCCCGCCGCCTGGAAGCTGGTCGGCCGGCGCGGCTGACGCCCCGTCACCGGTCGGGCCCCGCTTCCCTCTTCGGGAGCGGGGCCCGATTTTTTGCCCGGTCGCGACACCTCTTGGCACGCGACACCCGAACGCGCCTAACCTCGTGTCATGAGACCGGGGGCTGCCAAGCGCATCGTCGTCAGTGGGATCGTCGTCGCCTTTCTGATCGTGGCCGGACTGGGCAATCAGTGGGTGTTCGACGAGTCGTGGGGCCGGAGCAGCGACACCGGCAAGTGGTACATGGAACTGCTGCGGATCGTCGGCTACCCGCTGTGGATCGCGGACCGGGACGACCTGGGCGACGAGTTCCGGCACAGCTTCACCACCAAGGACGTCACCGCCGGCTATGTCGGCGCCGTACTGCTGTTCGTGGTGGTCGCGGCCGTGCTCGCGCTCGGCGCGCGCGGTCTGAGCGAGCGGGCCGGCTTCACGGCCTTCCTGCTCGGCTGGTTCGCCCCGGTGCTCGGCGGCGCGATCCACGGGCTGACCGTGTTCACGATCGTGCAGGACGAGGGGGCGGGCCGGCCGCGCGGCCTCTCCGACTTCCACTACGCGATGACCCAGATCCAGAGCGGCGCCTACTTCGGGCTGCTCACCGGCTGGCTCGTGGGCCTGGCCGTGCTGGCCTCCTACGCGTCGACGCGCCGGGCGTCCGCCTACCCGGCGTCGCACCCCTACGGCGCACCCGGTGTGTACAGCCCGGCATACGGCGCGCCCGGCGTACTCGGCAACCTCGGCTACGCCGGGCCGCCGCCGCAGTCGCCGCACGACCTCCCCACCACCATCCGACCGGCCGGCCCGCCGCCCTCCGCGCCGCCCCGGCCGACCGGTGCGCCGGACACGCCACCCGGTGGATACCGGCCCTGATGGGACGTTCGGGACCGCGCCTGAGAGACTGCGGCCCATGCGCGTTTACCTCGGCTCCGACCATGCCGGCTACGACCTCAAGCAGCACCTCATCGCGTGGCTCGACGCCAACGGCCACGAGGCCGTCGACTGCGGCCCGGCCGTCCAGGCCGACTCCTACGACTACCCCGTGTACTGCCTGCGGGCCGGCGAGCGGGTGGCCGCCGACCCGGGCAGCCTCGGCGTCGTGCTCGGTGGCTCCGGCAACGGCGAGGCGATCGCGGCGAACAAGGTCAAGGGTGTGCGCTGCGCGCTGGTGTGGAGCCGGGAGACCGCGTCGCTGGCCCGCGAGCACAACAACGCGAACGTGATCTCCATGGGCGCGCGCATGCACTCGCTCGAAGACGCCGCCAAGTTCCTGGAGGTCTTCGTGAACACCCCGTACAGCGAGGCCGAGCGGCACACCCGCCGGATCAACATGCTCACCAAGTACGAGAACACCGGCGAACTGCCGACCCTGCCGTAGCCCGCACCGTACCCAGCCGCCCCCGACCGGTCCGTCCGGTCGGGGGCGTCGGCGTGTCGGTGCGGGTCGGTAGCGTGGAGGCGTCACCACACCCCGCATCCCACCGTCATCGCTGCGCTGGAGGCCGCGTGCCCGAGGGCCACACCATTCACCGTCTCGCCACCACCCATCAGGAGCGCTTCGGCGGCCTGCCACTGCGGTTGAGCAGCCCGCAGGGGCGATTCGCGGAGAGCGCGGCGCTGCTCGACGGCGAGCCCCTGGTCGACACAGACGCACACGGCAAACACCTGTTCCTGGAGTTCTCCGGCGAGCGCTTCATCCACGTGCACCTGGGTCTCTACGGACAGTTCTCCTTCGGCGAGGGCGCCGAGTTGCCCGAACCGGTCGGCCAGGTGCGACTGCGGCTGGCCGCGAAGGTGCCGGGCGGGGCGACCTGGGCGGATCTGCGCGGGCCGACCGCGTGCCGACTGCTGGACCGGGCCGAGAAGGACGCGGTGCACGCTCGACTGGGCCCCGACCCGCTGCGGGCGGACGCCGACCCGGCGGCGGCCTGGCGGCGGATCCAGCGCAGCGCCAAGCCGATCGGCGCGCTGTTGATGGAACAGGACGTGCTCGCCGGCGTGGGCAACGTCTACCGCGCCGAGGTGCTCTTCCGGTTCGGGGTGGACCCCAAGCTGGCCGGCAACAAGCTGGCGCGGGCGACCTGGGACGCGATGTGGGCCGACCTGGTGCTGCTGATGCGCGAGGGCGTGCGGCTGGGCCGGATCGACACGGTGCGGCCCGAGCACACCCCCGAGGCGATGGGTCGCGAGCCGCGCAAGGACGATCACGGCGGCGAGGTCTACGTCTATCGGCGCACCGAGATGCCCTGTCTGGTGTGTGAAACCCCGGTCGAGACCGCCGAGTTGGTCGGGCGGAATCTGTTCTGGTGTCCCACCTGTCAGCCGTCGGCGTAACCTCCGGTTGATGACCGTTCGGTAGTGTCGCGGGGTGGCCGCGCCGACGAGCAGTGGAAACCGGGTGGGCAGGACCGGGAGGCGCGCGGCATTGGCGCGCTCCGGGCGCCGGGTCGTGTCCTGGCTGCGGCATCACGTGCTGCCCTCGGACGGGTTCGCCCTGGCCGGACTGCTGGCCTCGGTCACCGCGTGCGGCCTGTTGTCGGACGTGAACGCGTCGTGGTTTCCCGCGACGATGGCGGTGGTGCCCATCCTGATCGGCGGGCTGGTGCTGCGGATGCCCAGCCTGTTGCTCCTGTACGCGGCCACCGCGGGTGTGCTGATCGCCCAGCACCAGGTGCACGACCCCGCGGAGGTCACCGGCGGCACCGTCCTGGTGGTCGGCGCGATCGCGGGCATCGTGCTGCTGATGGCGCGGATGCGGACCCGCCTGGGGGTGCAGTGGACGCGCGGCGAGTCGATGTTGTTCGACCTGCGCGACCGGTTGCGGGCCCAGGGCGAGATGCCGGTGTTGCCGCCGCAGTGGCATACCGAGGTGGTGTTGCGGCCGGCCGGTGGGCAATCGTTCTCCGGTGACTTCCTGGTCGCCTCCCGGGGGGCCGGCGGCGGGCGGGTGCTGGAGGTGGTGCTTGTCGACGTCTCCGGCAAGGGGCTGGCCGCGGGCTCGCGCGCGCTGATGCTCTCCGGCGCGTTCGGCGGGCTGCTCGGCTCGTTGCCCCCACGCGACTTCCTGCCGGCGGCGAACGACTACCTGCTGCGCCAGGAGTGGGCGGAGGGCTTCGCGACGGCGGTGCACGTCGTGCTCGACCTGGAGTCGGGCGACTACGAGTTGATCTCGGCGGGCCACCCGCCGGGCGTGCACTGGATCGCCGGTTCCGGCCGGTGGCAGGTGATCGAGGCGGTCGGCCCGCTCCTGGGGGTGATCGAGGACGCCGGCTTCGAGGGCGTCAAGGGCCGGCTGGGCCGAGGGGACGCGCTCCTGTTGTTCACCGACGGCATGGTGGAGCTGCCGGGCGAGGACATCGCCACCGGCATCGACCGCTTCCTCGGTGAGGCCGAGCGCATGGTCCGGGACGACTTCCGCGACGCGGCGCGGCGGATCGTGGCGGCGGCCGGCCGCAATGTGAGCGACGACCGCGCGGTGGTGTTGTTGCGCCGGCGCTGAGCGGCCCTGGCGGGCCGGCTCAACCGGAGCGGGGTTCGAGGGTCGTCGGTCGTACCGCCAGGGCGGCCAACTCGGTCGGCGTCCGGGGCAGCACGCCCGCCGGCGCCAGGCCGTGTGCGGCCAGCACGGCGGCGGCCGCGTGTGCCCAGGTCGGCCGCAGACTCGCCGCGGCCAGCAACGCGGTGTCCGCGAGCAGCACCGGGGCCGGCCCGGTGTGCAGCCGCCCGTCGGCGAGCACGGCCGCGTCGTCGGCCCAGCGCAGCGCGAGGTCCACATCGTGGGTGGCCATCACCACCGTCGTCCCGGCCGCGCGCAACTCGGCGAGGGTGTCCAGGAGCGCCTCCTGCCCGGCCGGGTCCAGGCCCGCGGTCGGCTCGTCCAACACCAGCACCTCGGGCCGCATCGCGATCGCCCCGGCGATGGCGGCCCGCTTGCGCTGGCCGAAGGACAGCAGGTGCACCGGCCGTTCGGCCAGCGCGGTGATCCCGAGCGCGGCCAGCGCCTCGGCCACCCGCGAGCGCACCTCGGCCGGGTCCAGCCCCAGGTTGAGCGGCCCGAACGAGACGTCCTGGGCCACCGACGCGGAGAACAACTGGTCGTCGGGATCCTGGACGACCAACTGCACGACGCGGCGCAGCGCGGTGAGCCCCTTGCGGTCGTGCCGAATCGGCACCCCGTGCAGCTCGACCCGCCCCGAGTCCGGCACCAGACCGCCGGTCAACAGCCGCAGCAGCGTGGTCTTCCCGCTGCCGTTCGGCCCGAGCAGGGCCAGCGCCCGCCCGGCCGAAACGGTCAGGGACAGGTCGCTCAACACCGGCGGCCCGTCCTGGTAGGCATAGCCGATCTCTCGTACACGCAACGGAATCACGGCACCACCGATACCAGGAGAAGGGTGGCGGCGACGACCGCCGCCACCAGGGTCAGGGAGCCCGCCACGAAGGCGCGCGAGATCGGTACCTCGTCCACCAGCACCCGCAGCCGCCCGTCGTAGCCGCGCCCGGCCAGGCCCGCCTCCAGCCGCTGGGCGCGGGCGAACGCGTGCACGAACACCGCCGAGCCGAGCCCGGCCACCGACCGCCAGCGGGCCCGCCGGGTGCGGTGGCCCAGCCGGCCGGCCTGCGCCTGGTTGATCCGCGCGGTCGTGTCGTAGAGCAGGAACAACATCCGGTACATCACCGCCGCGACGTCCACCACGGCGGCCGGGACACCCACCCGGGTCAGTCTGGGCAACACGTCCGACAGCGGCGTGGTGAACGCGAACAGCAACATCGCCAGACCGGCGGCACCGGAGCGGACCAGCAACTCGGCCGCGCGCCGCGGCCCGTCCTCGGCCCAGCCGACGCCGTCCGCGCCGATGGTCACGAGCAGCGTCAGGGCGCCGGTCGCGGCGAAGCCCAGCGGTGCCCGGGCGGCCCGCCACAGTCGCCGGGCGGGCACCTTCGCGAACCCGAACGCGATCACCAGCACGGTCGCGGCGACCAGCACCGCGCCGGGCCACGGCGGCAGCGCCACCGCGCATCCGAGCAGCCCGAAGGAGAGCACGGCCTTGTCGGCCGGATGGCGGCGGCGCCACGAACTCGCGTGCGCCGCCGCGTCGATCGGCAACACGGAATCAGCGACCCGGGACCGATACCGGTGCCTCGCCGGTGGTGTCCGCCGGCTCGTCGGGCGTATCCGCCGCCTCCGGCGCGAGTCGGCGCCGGGTGCGCTTGACGCCGAACATGTAACCGACCACGCCCGCGCCGAGGGCGGCCTGCAACGCGAACAGACCGGACTCGATCTCGCCGGACGGCGGTTCGTACAGCGGGCTGAACCACGGTTTGTAGTCCGGGTCGTTCTCGGTGATCGCGGTCTCCGCCTGGGAGTCGGCGCCGGTGAACGGCTCGTCCTTGTGGTCGCCCATCCCGAACACCACGGGCAGCGCCGCGAGCAGCACCACGGCCAGCACGATCAGCAGGTTGATCTTCGTCGAGCGCTTCACTTGCTCTTCTCCTCCTCGCGGGCGACCCGCGCGTCCGTGAGCACGCCGAGGCGGATGAGGTCGCCGCGACTGGACTGCCGCAGCAGGCGTACGACCAGCACGGTCAGCAGACCCTCGCTGATCGCCAGCGGGATCTGGGTGAGCGAGAAGATGCCGCCGAACTTGGCCAGGGCACCGGCGAATCCGCTGTCGGGGTCGGGGAAGGCCAGCGCGAGCTGCACGCTGGTGACGCAGTAGGTGCTCAGGTCGGCGACGAACGCGCCCAGGAACACCGCGACATCCAGCGGCATGGTGCCGCCGCGTCGATCGAGCAGCGAGCGGGCCAGCCGATAGGCGCCGTAGCCGGCCCACGGGCCGACGATGGCCATCGAGAACACGTTCGCGCCGAGCGTGGTCAGCCCGCCGTGCGCCAGCAACAGCGCCTGGAAGAGCAGGGTGATCGTGCCCAGCACGGCCACGATCGGTGGTCGAAACAGGATGGCGCCCAGCCCGGTGCCGGTGGGATGCGAGCAACTCCCGGTGACCGAAGGGATCTTCAGCGCGGACAGGACGAACGAGAAGGCGCCCGAAGCGCCCAGCAGCAGGGTGTTCTCGGGGCGGTCGCGCACCTCGCGGGTGAGCGCGCGGGCGCCGTGTACGACGAACGGGGTCGACGCGACGCCCCAGGCGACGGCGTGTTCCCAGGGTAGATAGCCCTCGGCGATATGCATGAGGAAGGGTCCCTCTCCAACACCTCGTGGACGGACGATCGCCGTGGCCGGTCTCCTGGCTGACGGGTCGTACGTTCACGTCTCCGCCTTCCCGGGGCCGCGCAAGCGGTCCCAGTGGCTTCCCCGAGGCGACGACTCAACGTTTCCGCGGGGATGGAGGAGAACTTCCCGATCACAGTGGCGAGGGCCGCGCCGGCATCGAACCGGCTTCCCGAACACCACGGCGAGCCGACACTAGTGGTCGGATGGACATGGCGACAAGGTGGCATTTGCAAACCGTGCGCAAGGCCACAAGAGGGGCGGAGCGGTCGAGCAATAGCCGCATTCCGGCACGCCGTCGAGGTGCGGGGACGGGCCGTTCGCGGGCGCGACGGGGGAGGGCGGCGGGTGGCACCGACCCGCGGCCCGACACCGCGCGGGCCGCTCAGTCCAGGCCGGGTCCGCGACCGCGGACCACCAGGGTGCCCGCCACCCGGTCGCCGACCCGCTGGCGCCGCTCGCTGGTGAGCACCGCGGTCAGCCCGATCGCCCCGAGCGCGAAGGCGTCGACGAGCAACAGCAGCCAACGGGTCCCGAGTTGGCGTCGGCCGGCGCGTCCCCCGGAGACGTCCACGACGCGGATGCCGAACACCTGCATGCCCCAGGTGCGCCCGTCGTGCTCGGCGGGTCGCAGCACCCAGTACCAGAACAGGATCGCGACCGCGACCACGACCACGCCGGCGGTGATCGTCGCGGTCAGCGGACCGCTGCGGATCGAACCGTCGGGGTGCGTGGGCAGCAGGACGAACAGGAACATCGCGGCTCCGGGCAACAGCGCCGACGCCACCACGTCCACCAGGAACTGGCCGAATCGACGCCACAACACCAACGGATCGAGCCGGCTCTCGACCTCGGGCAGCCACACTCGGGCACCCGACCGGGCGGGGCGCGCCGAACGCGCGAAGTGCTGCGGAAGGCTCCGTTCGTACATGCCTTTGTACTTTCCGCAACCGGGCGGGTTGACTCCCGCCGCGACCGGATATCGCCGAGATTGCGCCCGGTCGGCGCACACGGGTGCCGACCGGGCGGCAGCGGGTGATCGAGCGGTCACCGCAAGCGTGGGAACGTCGCGATCCGGTGACCGCGGCGATCAGAGCGTCATCGGCCCCTGGGCCCCGAACAGGTCCGGCTCGGAGCGGCTGATCACGTCGTAGAGCGGCTTGTAGTTGATCCAGGCCACCGTGTCGTTGCCCAGTTGCTCGCGGGTCAGCCGCGCGTTCTCCGGTGAGATCGGCTTGAGCTCGCCGGCCGCCCGGGCGAGCAGTTGCACCTGGCAGGAGCGCTCCATGGTGATGAACCACCACGCCGCGGCGTCGACCGACTGCCCGACCGTGAGCAGGCCGTGATTGCGCAGGATCAGCGCCTTGCGCGGGCCGAGCGTCTTGGCGATCCGGCGCCCCTCCTCGGCGTCGAGCACGACGCCCGCGTAGTCGTCGAACACCTCGTGGTCCTCGTAGAAGGGACACACGTCCTGGGTGATCGGTTCGAGCCGGACGCCGAGCGCGGAGATCGCCCGCCCGTGCACGGAGTGGCTGTGCGCCGCCGCGACCACGTCCGGGCGGGCCGCGTGGATCTGCGAGTGGATCGCGAACGCGGCCTGGTTGACGTGGAATCGGCCCTCGACGACCTGCCCGTCGTGGTTGACCAGGATCAGGTCGTCCACGGTGATGTGCTTGAACGACATCCCGAACGGGTTGACCCAGAAGTGGTCGGTGAACTCCGGGTCGCGCGCCGTGATGTGCCCGGCCACGCCCTCCTCGAAGCCGAATCGGCCGAACAGCCGCAGGGCCGCGGTCAATCGCTCCTTGCGGTGCCGGCGCTCCCGCTCGACGGTGTCGAACGTGGGCGGCAGCGCGAAGGTCAGGTCCGCGGGCGACACCGGTTGCGGCGGGGCCTGGGCCTGCACGTCCTGGGCCTGCTGGGCATCGGTGTCGGACATGTCCATCTCCTCGGACTCGGCGCGCGCGGGACTTCGGCCGACGCTACCGGCGAGTCACATCCGGGGACAGCCCTCGGCGGGCGTTCGTTCGTGCGAAGCCGGGGAGTTTAGCGCCCCGTCGTCGTTCGGGTCGGGTTTCCGGGAATTAAGCGAATATTGCCCGCAGTCCGCTTCGGGCTGCTTCTACGCTGCCGTTCAGCGAGTCCGGGACGTCGAGTTCGAAGCGGTCGAACTCGAATTACCGGATCCGCCCCGCGAAATCCGAGCACGCGCGGCAAAATGCGGGCGCGCGGGCAACTCGGGCGGGCATACGGCAACTCGACCGGCGCACACCAGGGGGAAGGGGCGCGTGACGTGAGCGGTGGCGGCGGGAATTCGACGGAGGTCGTCGGTATCGGCGCCCGGGCGCCCTCGGTGTCCGGCCTCGGGCGCGCCGATCCGGCGGTGTCCCGGGCCGGGACGGACCGGTTCCGGGGCGACTCGGGCCGGCGAGGGTCGCTCGCGCCGGGGTCGCCGGCGCGGAGCCCGATGGCGAGGAGCCGGCCGGAGATGGCACAACCCCCGAGGCGGTCCAGGCCGTCCCGACGCAGATCAGGCGACCCGCCGGTCGGGTCCGACACCGAGCGGGGCGCGGTGACCGAGACGAACGTCAGCGAAGCAGTCGAGGTCGACACCCCTGCGGCGGGCGCCGCCGAACCGATCGACCCGGTCCCGGTCGCCGTGCCGACCCCGGGTGACGCACCGCCCGAGGACGAGCCCGTCGGAGTCCACCGGAAAGCCGCACCGCCGATCGCCCCGGAGGCAATCATGGCCAATATGGAAACGGCCCTCAAGGAAGCAATGACGATCGAGGGCGCCGTGGGAGTGGCCCTGGTCGACTACACCAGCGGAATGGCGCTGGGAATTCTCGGCGGCAGCAAGGAACTCGACCTGAACGTGGCCGCCGCCGGAAACACCGACGTGATGCGCGCCAAGATGCGCACGATGGAGATGTTGCACCTCGGCGATCAGATCGAGGACATCCTGATCACGCTCGGCAAGCAGTATCACCTGATCCGGCCGCTCTCCGGGCGGGCCGGCAAGGGTCTGTTCCTGTATCTCGTGCTGATGAAGGACCGCGCCAATCTCGCGCTGGCCCGACACAGCCTCAAGCGGGTCGAGGAGGAGATCGAGGTCTGAGTTCGGGCCCGGCCGACGTGCCCGGGCCCGCCGTCCGGGCGCGCAGGCCCGTCCTCGATACCCCGGCGCCCTCCGCCACCCCCGTGCGGAGGGCGCCGTCGGGGTGTTCGGCGACACGTGTGGACGCTCTGGTCTCCCCGCACCGTCTCGGATATGACGGTACGTCAGATGTAGCGTCGAGTTCGACGTCGTACATCGCGTACGGATCGCAGCCGGATCCCGTACGGATCGTGTGCCCGAGTACCCGAGTCACCCGAGGAGCCGCATGTTGTCCGGCGAGAAGATCCTGATCACCGGTCCCGCGGGCCAGATCGCCTACCCGCTGACCGAGTACCTGGCCCGGGACAACGAGGTGTGGGGCATCGCCCGCTTCTCGAACCCCGAGGACCGCAAGCGGGTCGACGCGCTGGGGGTGACCACGCGCGCCGTCGACCTCGGCGCCGGGCGGTTCGACGAACTGCCCCGGGACTTCACCTACGTGCTGCACCTGGCCACCTTCCAGGGGCCCGGACTCGACTACGACGAGGCGCTGCGGGTCAACGCGGAGGGCACCGGGCTGCTGCTCCAGCACTGTCGCCGGGCCAAGGCGGCGCTGGTGATGTCCACCGCGTCGGTGCTCAAGCCGCAGCCGGACCCGATGCACGTCTTCCACGAGAGCGACCCGCTCGGCGACGCCAACGTCTCGCACGCGCCCACCTACTCGGTCTCCAAGACCGCCGAGGAGGCCGTATCGCGCTACTGCGCCCGCGCCTTCGACCTCCCGGTGGTGATCGCCCGGATGAACGCCTCCTACGGCCCGGGCGGCGGCCTGCCGACGATGCACCTGGACGCGGTGCTGGCCGGAAAGCCGATCGTCACCCGCTGGGATCCGTGCATGTACAGCCCGATCCACCAGGACGACATCAACAGCCAGACGGCGGCCCTGCTGGACGCGGCGTCCACCCCCGCGACGGTGGTCAACTGGGGCGGCGACGAGCCGGTGAGCGTGCAGGAGTGGGCGGCGCACATGGCCGGCCTGAGCGGGCTGCCGGCCGAGGTGGTGGTCCGCGAACAGCCCGGCACGCTGCGCGGACAGGTGCAGGACACGACCAGGCGCGCGGCCATCACCGGGCCGTGCGCGGTGGGGTGGCGGGCGGGGCTGGCGGGTGTGTACGCCGCCCGGCGCGGTGATTCGGCCTGACCGGGTCGGGCAGCCTACGGCTGTGCTCGATAGCGTCGAGTCTTCAGGTCTTACTCGCGCCGCCGCACAGCGCTCCACGTCACCGGACCGCGTCGCTGCGAGCGGCACCACGCAGGAAGGACAACGATCATGGGCATCCTCGATACACCCATCGCCACGCTGGCGGGGGAGAGCACGACCCTGGGCGGCGTCACCGAGGGCAAGGTCGCACTGGTCGTCAACGTCGCGTCCAAGTGCGGTCTGACCCCGCAGTACACCGGCCTCGAAGAACTGCAGAAGGAACTGGGCGCCCGCGGCTTCACCGTGGTGGGCGTGCCGTGCAACCAGTTCATGGGCCAGGAGCCGGGCAGCGCCCAGGAGATCCTCGAATTCTGCTCCACGACGTATGGCGTGACGTTCCCGCTGACCGAGAAGATCGACGTCAACGGTCCGGACCGGCACCCGCTCTACGACGTGCTCACCGCGGCCTCCGACGCCGAGGGCGGCTCGGGTGACGTGCAGTGGAACTTCGAGAAGTTCCTGCTCTCCGCCGACGGCGCGATCGTCGGCCGGTTCCGGCCGCAGACCGACCCGCACGACCCGAACCTGATCGCGGCGATCGAGAGCGTGCTGCCGAAATAGGTCGGTGGACGGGTAGAACGCCGGTCGGGTCGTCGGGGGCCCGGCCGGCGGTCGTGGGTCTGCCGGGGGTGGGCGTCCTTCGTGGGCCCTTCGCCGCGTCTTCGCCGGGCTCTTCGCCGGGTCCGGGGCCGGGTCGGGGTCTACACCAGTGCCCACACGGCGGTCGCGTCGTCGCAGATCTTGCCGCGCGGCCACCTGGCCCCGTCCGCGTCGGAGCTCTCCGCGGCCCGCACCCGGGCCAGCAGTTCGGCCGGCCCGAAGTGCCGCAGTGTGGTCATCAATCGATCCCAGTCGCTCAGCCCGTACCGGTCCACCAGTCGACTGGCCCCGTCGCTCAGCGCGGCCAGCGCGTGCACCTCGCCCAGCGCCAGACCACCCGTCAGCGCCTCGCCGGCCGCCGCCGGATCGGCCGCCGCGACCCAGTAGCCGCCGGCCACGTTCCGCGACATCCGCAGGGTGTCCAGGTACTCCTGATGTGCCGTCAGGTAGGCCGGACCGCCGACCGCGTGCTCGTCCCGGCGCCGCCGCGCGGCCACCGAGATCACGTCCAGGCGATCGTCGGTGACCACGGTCAGATCCTCGTCGCGCTCGATCAACAACGTCGAGTCGGACAACACGAGGTATTCCAACCGGTCCTCGACCACCCGCGCCACCACCGCCGTCGCGGCGGGCGCGTCCGGCCGGGCCAGATCGCAACCGTCCACGTGCAGCGCCGAGGTGTCCTCGATCGCGTCGTGCAGGCACTCGGCCAGGGACCGGTCCGGCCGCCCGGCGCTGTGCGTGAACAAGGCGGTGCCCAACCGCTGGACGAACCACGGGACGCCGTGCTTGCAGCCGTTCTCCGAACCGGACGTCACCCCGTCGAGCAGCACCATCGTCGTCGGCCCCGCGACGACGAAATCCTCGTTCGGCGTGCCCGGATGACCCGGTTCTGTCGCGAATTCCACGCGCATCGCGGACATCCCTCCCTTTTAGGTGCCACGCCGTACGGCTGCCCAGCCCTCGGGGGTGGGAAACGGTGGTTGATCATGCCCTATGCGCGGTAGCGGCCACATAAGTTCACAGCGGTTTCACGCATCGGTTTCGCGTGAGGTCTCGTGCCGGTCGGTGAACTGCCCCTAATCTCTGGCTGCGAGACACGTTCAGTGCCCACTTCTACGCGCGTCACCACTGAGCGCGCCATCCGAAGGGATCCCATGCTCGGGAACAGACGACGCCGCGGTCGCCTCGCCCTCACCGGCCTGGTCGCCGCGAGCCTGTTGGCGATGACCGGCCCGGCCATGGCCGACGCACGCGGCGGTCACGGCCGACCCACCGGCACGACGGACCTCGAATTCCTCGCGCTCAACGACCTGCACGGCAACCTGGAGGAACCGCAGGGTTCCGCCGGCACCGTCACCGAACTCGGCCCCGACGGCAAGCCCGTGGCGATCCCGGCCGGCGGCATCGAGCACCTCGCCACCCAACTGCGCGCGGAGCGGGCGAAGAACCCCAACTCGCTGACCATCGCGGCCGGCGACATGATCGGCGCGAGCCCGCTCCTGTCGGGGCTGTTCCACGACGAGCCGACGATCGAGGCGCTGAACAAGGTCGGCCTGGACGTCACCTCGGTGGGCAACCACGAGTTCGACGAGGGCAAGAAGGAACTGCAGCGCATGCAGTGGGGCGGTTGCCACCCGACCGAGGGCTGTTACACGCCCGGTCGCAAGTTCGAGGGCGCCGACTTCCAGTACCTGGCCGCCAACGTGCTCGACGAGCGCACCGGCCTGCCGATCCTGGCGCCGGTGACGATCAAGAACGTGGGCGGTGCCCGGGTCGGCTTCATCGGCATGACCCTGGAGGGCACGCCGGACATCGTCACGGCCGAGGGCGTCAAGGGCCTGAAGTTCAAGGACGAGATCAAGACCGCCAACAACATCGTGCCGTGGCTGCGCCTGATCGGCGTCGAGTCGATCGTGGTACTGCTGCACGAAGGCGGGTTGCCCGCGAGCAACGCGTACAACTACGACTGCAACGCGGGCGGCAACCTCGGTCTGTCCGGCCCGGTCGTGGACATCGCCAAGGGCCTGGACCCGGCGATCGACATGGTCGTCACCGGCCACACGCACCAGGCGTACTCGTGCAACATCCCGGACCCGGCCGGGCAGCCGCGACTGGTCACCAGCGCCTCGTCGTTCGGCAAGATGTACACGAAGATCGACGCCACCTACGACAAGCGCACGCGCGACATCGTGCGTACGTCGGTCAAGGCGACGAACACCGTCGTGCGCCGGGACACCCCGAAGGCCCCGGACCTGACGCAGTTGCTCGCCGAGTGGCAAAAGCTCGCGGCTCCGGTCGCCAACCGCTCGATCGGGTACATCACCGGCGACATCCGCGGCCGCGGCGCGACCACGCCCGAGTCGCCGCTCGGCGACGTGATCGCCGACGCGCAACTGGAGGCGACCGCGCCGGCCGACAAGGGCGGCGCGCAGATCGCCTTCATGAACCCGGGCGGGATCCGGTCCGACCTGCAGTTCGCGGCGGCCGGCGCCGAGGGCGACGGCGTCGTCACCTACGGCGAGGCGTTCACGGTGCAGCCGTTCACCAACATGATGCAGACCCTGGACCTCAAGGGTCAGGCCGTACTCGACGTGCTCGCACAGCAGTTCACCGGTTCGAACGCGGCCAACCCGAAGATCCTGCAGATCTCCAAGGGCCTGACCTACACGGTGGACCGGGCGCAGACCGGCGCGGCCCGGATCGTGGCGGGCAGCGTCAAGCTCAACGGTGTGCCGATCGACCCGGCGGCGACCTACAAGGTCAGCGCGAACGAGTTCCTGGCCGGTGGCGGCGACGGTTTCGCGGCCTTCAAGACCGGTACGAACAAGCTGGTCGGCGCGTCCGACCTGGACGCGCTGCTGGCCTACTTCGCGGCCCACTCCTCGGCGAGCGCGCCCCTGGCGCCGCCGGCGGCGGACCGGATCACCTTCATCGGGTGACCCTGTTCGGATGCTCCCGGAAGGCCCGGCCGCGATGCGGCCGGGCCTTTCTGACACATAGTCAGCCATTCGGGGCGAGTGCCTCGACACGCGGGCCGGCCGGCGGCCCGGGTGCCGGGCGCCGCCCCGATCTGGGCGACAATCGCCCCATGAGCACAACGAGACGCCCCCCGACCGGGGCCGATGTGGCCCGCGCCGCAGGCGTTTCGCGCGCGACCGTGTCGTACGCGATGAACGACGTCCAGGACAGCCGGGTCCCGGAGGAGACCAGACGCCGGGTCCGCGAGGTGGCCGCCGACCTCGGCTACGAGCCGCGTTCGGACGCCCGGTCGTTGCGGCGCGGGCGGACCGACCTGGTGCTCGTGCCGACCTACGAGGTGCCGTTCGGACAACTGATCCAGCGCTTCCTGGACGACCTGGCCCGGGAATTGCACGTCCTGGGACACACGCTGGTGATCCACGGCAATCCCGCCACGCACGGCATCGAGGCGGTGAAGGCGTGGGGCGCGCTGAATCCGGCGGTGGTGCTGGTCCTGCCGGAACGCATGTCGGCCGAGGGCGTCGAGTATCTGGCCGGGCGGGGCATCGCCGTGGTGGCCCTGGGCGAGAGTTCGGTTCCGGTCGCGCTCAGCCTCAAGGTCGACCACGTGGCGGCGGGGGGCCGGGCCGCCGAACACCTGGTCGAGCGGGGGCGACGGGATTTCGCCGTGGTGGTGCCGCGTGAGCCGGGCCTGGACGAATTGGGCCTGGCGCGGCTCACCGGCTTTCGTGCCGCGGCGGAGGGCGCGGGCGGGCGGGTCCGGGTGGTCGAGATGGCCGAGAATCCGGCCGAGGCCGCCCGGATCGCGCGGGAGTGGCAGGGCGAGGGCCGCCCGGACGCGGTGTACGGCTACAACGACGAATACGCGGCCCTGCTGCTCGGCGCGTTGGCCGACGTCGGCATCCGGGTCCCCGAGCAGATCGCCGTCGTGGGCACCGACGACCTGACGCTGTGCGAGATGGTCCGTCCCCGGTTGACCTCGGTCGCCTTCGAACAACTGATGCCGACGAGTGCGGTGGCGCAGGCCATCGTCGCGGTCGGCGAAGGGGACGTACGGGGAGATCTGACGCTGTGGCAGATGACCTTGCGGGCACGGGAGTCGAGCTGATTCGGCGGCGGGGCGCGGACCGGTGTCCACGCCCCGCCGCGCCTGGTTCGGTGCCTACGGTCGGGCGCTCGCCAGGAGCTTGCCGAGCTGGCGGGTGACGAGGTCGTCGGCGGGCAGGGCGGGCGTGGTCGCGGACAGGTCCGCGTTGCTGACCACCACGACCGTCGGGCCGACCCGGACCACGATCAGGCCCAGCGCGCCGCCCGCCTGGGGGGTCATGCCGATCGCCAGCGATTCGTCGCCGAGGGACGCGTGCGGGATGGCCGCGTACTTGTCGGTGCTCGTCGCGCCGTCGCCGTCGGTGGAGGCGACCGATGGGCAGTTCGCCAGCGCCGCGCGGCCCTTGGTGAACAGGTCCTGTGCGCCGGTACCGGCGAAGGAGAACAACTCGACGATGGTGAAGCCGGTCGGCGTCGGATCGCCCCGGGTCACCGCCGCCTGGGCGGCGGCGGCCGGTGCCGAGGCGGCCTGGCCGGGGCGGGTGAGGTCGATGAGTGCCTGGCAGTTGGTGTCCCGGGCGGTCTCCCGGGTCTCGGTGCCGTCCGTGCCGGCCTCGTAGGAGCCGGGCGGCATTTCCGCGGCGGTCAACAGGGCGGCGTCGAGGCGGGCCTGGGCGGTGGGGTCGGTCCCGTTGCCGTTGCCGGTTCCGTTGCCGGTTCCGGACGGGGCGGGGGACTCGTCGGTGGGTGGCAGCGCGGGCGGGGGTTCGCCGGGAGAGGAGGCCGAGGCGGGCGGCGCGGGGGCCGGCGGGGCGGAGCCGGCGGGCGTGCTCGCGGGTGGCGCCGGGGTGCCCGCCTCGGGCGTGGCCGTCGGCGCGTTCGGGTACTTGCGCGCCAACGCCTCCTCGTCACGACCGCATGCGGTGGCGGCCAGGAGCAGGGTCCCGGCGATCACCGCCGTGCTCACTCGGATCACGATTTTGCGCATGCAGCATTCCTTCAAAGAAGCTCGGTCGTTCCGGTGGCGGCCCGAACGCCGGACGAGGACGGCGATCGGGCCGACGGGATCCGATGGGCCGTCAGGAAGCGGAACAGCGGCCGACCGGCCGCCCGCTCACCCCACCCGCGAGCGGGGCATCCGGCGCCGGGTCGGGCGGAGTTCGCCGCTTCGAAGCCGAAGCGTCGGTGTCCGGTCGGAGCGGCCACCCCGTCGACAGGGGCAGCGAACGAGAGCGGCAACATCATGCTGGAACCTACTCGCCTTTGCCACCCGCGCGCCGGTGTCCCGGTCGGGAATCAGGACTTCGCCGCTGCCGTGACCCTTTCGACCTGCTTGGTCACCAGGGCGAGATCCGGCAGCTTGACCGTGTTGCCGGAGAGTTCCGCCGAAGCGACCACGATCAGCGTGGAGCCGACCCGGATCGCGATCGACGCGCGGGCGCCGCCGTCCTCGGGCGTGCTGGTGATCGCCAGGGTGTCGTCGCCGAGCTTCGGGTGGGCGACCTCGGCGTGCCTGGTCGTCGCGGTCTCGCCCTCGGGGTCCTTCGTCGACACCGACCCGCAGTTCTTCAGGGCCGCGCGCCCCTTGGCCATCACGGTTTCGGCGTCGGTGCCCGAGAAGGAGAACAACTCGCCACCGATCACACCGGTGGGGATCGGGCTGCCGATCGACACATACGCCTGGGCCGCGGCGGTCGGCTTCATGGCGCCCTGCCTCGGCAGGAACAGGTCGACGAGCGGTTGGCAGTCGGCGGGCGTCGCGGTCGCGCGGTTGCCGGCCCCCGCCGCCGCCTTCGTCAGGTAGACGCCCTGCGGGAGGTCGGCGGCGGTGAGTACGGCCTTCTCCAACTGTGGGCCGGTCAGCGCGGACGCCGCGCCGGCGGGCGAGGACGGGGCAACCGGCGGCCGGGTGTCGGCCGCCGGCGTGCTCGGACCCGGCGTGGCCGGCGCACCGGCGGTCGCCTTCCCGGTGTCCTTCTTGTCGTCGTCGGAACCGCACGCGGCGGCCGCGAGGACCAGTGCACCGGCGATCACGATCGAGGCCGGCTTGGACATGGATGTGCGCATGGAACGAGTTCCTCCGAGGAAGGTCGGCCCGCCGCGACGCCCGGGCCGGTTCGCCTCGACGCGGGAGGGCGACGAAGCGGGCCGCGAACGAGGGTGGCGGGCCTTCGGGAAATCGACACACCGAACCCGCGGCCCGGACCACGTCTCCCCACAAGACGGTTCAGCCGGCGACGAACGAGTCGGGGCTCTGCCGCGACGCGCTGCGAACCGGCTTGCCCGGCAGGCATGTTGGTGCCGATCGCCGCATCGCGAGGAGAGCGCCCTCATCTTCGGGTACCTCGGCGAACTTTGCCAACTATTTGAGCGGCGAGTTCGCCTGCGCGTCCTGCCACCAGGCCGGCAGCGCTTCCACGTGCTCCGTCCACTCGGCGGGCAACTCCGCCCGGATGCCCACGATCGAGCCGACGATCGCGCACGTGGTGTCCACGTCGCCGCCCGCGCTCGCGGTGGACCAGAAGGCCGCCGCGTAGTCGTCGAGGTGCCGGGCCGCGGACCACACCGCGAACGGGACCGTGTCGGGCGCGCTCACCTGGCGGCCGTTGCCGAGCAACCGGCCGATCTCGACCGAGTCCTGACGATCCACCAGATCCAGTGCGGCGCCCAGCCGTTCGCGCACCACACCGGCGGGGGTGCGATCGCGGACGAAGCTCACGAAGTCGCCCGCGCCCGGTTGGTCCGGAGTCGCCGCACCCGCCGCCGCGACGGCCACCGCCACCGCGCCGGCGATGCCCTCCGGATGCATGTGGGTCACCTCGGCGGACAACGTGGCCTGCGCCACCACCGCGTCCAGGTCGTCGGCGAACCACGCCCCCAACGGGGCGACCCGCATCGAGGCTCCGTTGCCCCACGACCCCTGGCCCTCGAACGGCGCGGCGGCCAGGGCCCGCCAGTCACCGCCCTGCCGGACCAGCCGCAACATGCGGTTCGTGGTCGGCCCGTAGCCCCGATCGAAGTCGTGCCGACGGGCGAAGGACTTGATCAACGCGTCCTGATCGACCGTGCCGTGCGACGTCAACTCGGCATGCAGCACGCACGCCATCTCGGTGTCGTCGGTCCATGGCCAACTGCCCTCGGGCAGGCTGCGATCGGCCAGGTGCGGAAGGTTGTCGGGGACGAAGAACTGGGCGCCGAGCGCGTCGCCGAGCGCGAGGCCGCGCAGCGAGGCGAGGGCGGAAGAGGTGTGCGTCATATGGGCGGTCATTATTCCGGTACGCGTGCTTGGATGTCCCGAGTGACGTCCCCTCAGATGGCGGAAACCGTCCCCGAGTTGCGGACACGACAGACTCCGCCGACGGCCGAGAAGCCGGCCGCGGCGGCCGAACGCCGAAGCGGGGCGGCCGTCCGCCCCCTGCCGCGCGGCCGCGCGTGACCCCGGCGGTCACCGTCGCCGTCCTCGGCTCGGCCGGCCTGCACGCGGCCTGGAACGCGCTCGCGCACGGCCTCAAGGACCGCCTCGGCACGATGGTGATGATCCAGGTGGCGAGCCTGGCCATCGGCCTGACCTGCCTGCCCTTCGTCGGCGTCCCGGCCGCCGGCGCCTGGCCGTGGCTGCTCGGCTCCGCCGCCCTGCACGTCGTCTACAACCTGCTCCTGCTGGAGACGTATCGGCTGGGCGACTTCGGCCAGGTGTACCCGATCGCCCGCGGCACCTCCCCGTGGGTCACCGCGCTGATCGGGGCGACCCTGCTGCACGAATACCTGACCGTGACCCAGACCGTCGGCGTGGTGGTGATCTCGGCCGGCATGCTCGTGCTCGCCCTGGCCGGCGGCATCCCGCGCCGCGCCGAGGCCGCCGCCGTGCTCGCCGCCCTGGCCACGGGCTGCGCGATCGCGCTCTACACCGTCCTGGACGGCGTCGGCGCCCGCTCGTCGGGCTCGGCCATGTCGTACGCGGCCTGGCTGTTCGTCCTCGAATCGGCGCCGACCATCCTGGTCCTGCGCCGCCGCCGCGACCCCGCCGCCGAACCCAACCGCCAACGCGCCTGGGGCCTACTCGGCGGCGCCATGTCCCTGGCCGCCTACACCCTCGTCATCTGGGCCCAGACCCGAGGCACCCTGGCCACGATCGCCGCCCTCCGCGAAACCTCGGTCGTCTTCGGCGCGATCATCGGCACCCTGATCTTCCACGAGACCTACGGCCGCCACCGAATAACCGCGACCATCCTGGTCCTCGCCGGCATCACGGCGATCAACCTCCCGTAGGGGTCCGCCCCCCGAAGCCGCACCCGGCCCCGCCGCCGGCCCGCTCCAGGCCCCACGCCCACCCATCCCGATCGGCGGCCATGGCCCCACGGTCCGCCACGGCGACACCCGGCACCCCCGGGCGCCACCACCCGATGGCTCAAAAGGCACAGCCCCCAGTCCGGCGCGCCGCCGCCGACCAGCGATAGCCACCCGGCATCGCCACGCCTTCACCGAGCACACCAGTCAAAACACCCACGATCGTGAGATTGCCGACGCTCTCGATGCGAAGGTGCGGGCGGTTCACAGGGCGCCGGGGCCGAAAACTACTCCGAAGAGCTGGAAGAGTCGGGACGAAGGTCGGCCGGCCGGGGGACCAACGTCCCGGCCATCCGGCACGAATTCGGCCCGCCGCCCACCAAACATCCGGACACGACAAAGGCCCAGATCAGAGAACCTGCCTCTGACCTGGGCCTTTACCTTTGGAGCGGGTGACGAGGATCGAACTCGCACCACTAGCTTGGAAGGCTAGGGCTCTACCATTGAGCTACACCCGCAGCTGGTGTGGCGTGCACGTGGCGCCTAGGTTAGCGGATTGGTGCGCGGCCAGTGCAGACTCTAGCGTGTCGTCCTCTAGACTTCATCGGGCGCCACGGGGCGTAGCGTAGTGGCTAGCGCGCCTGCTTTGGGAGCAGGAGATCGGGAGTTCGAGTCTCCCCGCCCCGACCACCACATCATGAATTCGCTGCAGGATGGATCGGTAGCACCGGTTCTGAACCTTCAGTGTGCCGTCAGGCAAGATGCACAGGCCCGGAAGAACAGCCCGCAGCAAGGAGACCCTTACCGTGAAGAGCGCCGTCGAGACGCTGAACCCGACCCGGGTTCGGCTCACCGTCGAGGTTCCCTCCGAGGAGCTGAAGCCCAGCCTCGACGCGGCGTACAAGAAGATCGGCAAGCAGGTGACGGTCCCGGGCTTCCGTAAGGGCAAGATCCCTGCGCGCATCATCGACCAGCGCTTCGGCCGTGAGGCCGTCTTCGTCGAGGCGTTCGATGACATCCTGTCCTCCTCGTACGGCAAGGCCGTCGAGGAGAACGAGCTGCGCGTCCTGGGCCAGCCCGAGGTCACCGAGGTCACCGACGTGACCGAGCTGGCCGGCGGCGCCGATCTGAAGTTCACCGCAGAGGTCGACACCCGTCCCGAGATCGAGCTGCCGGACTACTCCGGCATCGAGGTCGAGGTCGATGACATCACCGTCACCGACGAGGACGTCGCCGAGAAGATCGAAGAGCTGCGTGACCGCTTCGGTGCGCTGAACACCGTCGAGCGGGCCGCGGCCGAGGGCGACACCGTCGTCGTCGACATCGAGGCCAAGGTCGACGGCGAGGTGCTGGAGGACGGCGTCGCCAAGGCGATGTCGTACCAGATCGGCGGCGACACGATGCTGGACGGCCTCGACGCCGCCGTCATCGGTGCGTCGGCCGGCGAGACCAAGACCTTCGAGACCGAGCTCCAGGGTGGCAGCGCCGCCGGGCAGACGGCCGAGGTGTCGGTCGTGGTGACCACCGTCAAGGCCAAGGAGCTCCCCGAGCTCGACGACGACTTCGCGCAGCTCGCGAGCGAGTTCGACACGCTCGACGAGCTGAAGGCGGACCTGCGCGAGAAGCTCGACCACCAGAAGCTGCACGACCAGCAGAACGAGGGTCGCGACAAGGTTCTGGAAGCCCTGCTCGAGCAGATCGAGGTGCCGCTCCCGGAGAGCGTGGTCACCGAGGAGATCGAGCAGCGTCGTGGTCAGCTCGAGCAGCAGCTCGGCATGATGGGCATGGACCTGGCCAAGTGGCTGGAGATCCAGGGCCAGAGCGCCGAGGAGTACGAGACCGAGCTCCAGGACAGCGTCCGCAAGGGCATGCGTGCCCAGTTCGTGCTCGACGAGGTCGTGAAGAAGGAGCAGCTCTCCGTCAACCAGGAAGAGCTGACCCAGCACCTCATCCAGCGTGCGCAGCAGTCCGGCATGAGCCCGGACCAGTTCGCGCAGCAGGTCATGCAGTCCGGCTACGTGCCGGTCCTGGTCGGCGAGGTCGCTCGCGGCAAGGCCCTCGAGGTCATCGCCAAGGGCGCCAAGGCCAAGGACGCGTCCGGCAACGAGGTCAGCCTCGGTGTCGACCTGCACGCGGACGACGCGGACGACCACGAGGGCCACGACCACGCCGAGACCGAAGAGGTCGCCGCGTCGGACGAGGCCAAGGAGGAGAAGGCCGAGGCCTGATCCATCCCCCCGCGCGAACCGCGACCGCCGCCCGAATCGCGGCGTGAGCGCTTCCCGCAGCACCCCACACGTGGGCCCGATCACCGTCGGTTGGTGATCGGGCCCACGTGCGTTTCGGCGACCCGAACGAGGCATGTCCGGGCGATTCGGACCCGGCGCGTGACATACGGATCGTGATGACCCGTCACTCGATCCGCTCCACACGTTGGGTCCGGTGGTCCGAACATCCCGGCCCGGGCCGGGTTCGTCCAAGGCGTACGGGGGATCGCATGGGCGCTGATTTCGGAGTCGACCTCGCCTGGTTGCGGGGGATGGTGGGTGTCTTCAACGGCTGCGCGGAAAGCGCCGAGCGGGCGCTGCACGCCCCGGAGGAGACCGGTCCCATCCGGATGGGACCCCACAGGACTGGATGAACCAGGTGCGCGGACGGTTGGCCGGGACCACGCCGGTGGTCGGCCAGGAGATCACCGATCTGCTGCGGTACCTGGTTCTCGACGCCCGGGTCCGGCGGCGTGGCGGCCTCCGTCGTCCTGCGGCCCGCGGTCGAGCCGAGCACCTCGACCGAGCCGCGCAGCGCGCCGACCGCGCCGACCCGGGCTCCGGAGCCGGGCTCCTGGACCATGTACATCCGCGGGTCCCGGGCGGCTCCGGAGCTCTACTTCTACATGGGCGACCCCGACGCACGAGTCGTCCACCCCTTCCACCGCACCGGACGGTGACCCGCGCCGGACCGTGACCCACGCCGCCGCCCGCGCCCACCGCGACGCCCGGCCCACCCCGACGCGGCGCCGCACCCCGACCCCGGGACCGCCCTCGCCCGCCGTGACGATCCGCGCGACTACCCCGTTACCGCCCGGATATCGCCCTGCTGCGCTCTGGGCGAACAGTCCTGAGTCTGGGATGGCCTGCGACGATCCGCGCGTTAGGGTCGCTGTACGAAGGGGGTCACCCGCCACAAACGCAGGTGCCTCCCAAGGTCGACTTCGTGACGGCTCGGGATTGCCGTCGGAAACGAGCAGGTGGATACGTGACGAATCCGCAGATCGTGACTCCGGGGCTCGCGGTGCCCACTTCGCGTGCATCTCAGCCGGGTGGGATGGGGCTCGACGACCAGGTCTACAACCGGTTGCTGCGCGAGCGGATCATCTTCCTCGGCTCGGTGGTCGAGGACCAGATCGCCAACGCGATTTCCGCCCAGCTCCTGTTGCTGAACGCAGAGGACCCGGAAAAGGACATCTGGCTCTACGTCAACTCGCCCGGTGGTTCCATCACCGCCGGCATGGCGATCTACGACACGATGCAGTGGATCAGCAACGATGTCGCGACCGTCGCGATGGGCCTGGCCGCCTCGATGGGCCAGTTCCTGTTGACCGCCGGAGCCCCCGGCAAGCGCATC
Organism: Embleya sp. NPDC059213; assembly: GCF_042754445.1. Taxonomy (NCBI): domain Bacteria; kingdom Bacillati; phylum Actinomycetota; class Actinomycetes; order Kitasatosporales; family Streptomycetaceae; genus Embleya; species Embleya sp. NPDC059213. Next base: position 36,893 of record NZ_JBHZAV010000032.1, on the reverse strand, counting down.
GCGCTCGCCAACTCCGAGATCCTGATGCACCAGCCGTCCGCCGGTCTCGGTGGTTCGGCGTCGGACATCAAGATCCAGGCCGAGCAGCTCCTGCGCACCAAGCGCAAGATGACTCGCCTGATCGCGCACCATTCCGGGCAGACCCCCGAGAAGATCGAGCACGACTCGGACCGCGACCGCTGGTTCTCCGCCGAGGAGGCCAAGGAATACGGCCTGGTGGACCACGTGGTTCGCAGTGCGGCCGAGGTGCCCAACACCGGCAGCACGAGCTGATATCGGCGCCCCGACACCGCTGACACGTCGGCCGAACCAGCCCCGGTCAGCTTCAGGTCGCCCAGCCACTGAGTCGAGTCCGCAGTCCCGGAGGGCTGAGATTTCCATGAATGACAATCTGTTCCACCGGCCCGAGGGCCTGGCACCGATGGCCTCGCGCAGCGCCGAGAGCCGTTACGTCCTGCCGCGCTTCATCGAGCGCACGTCGCAGGGCATCCGCGAGCAGGACCCGTACACCAAGCTGTTCGAAGAGCGCATCATCTTCCTGGGTGTCCAGGTCGACGACGCGTCCGCGAACGACGTGATGGCGCAGCTCCTGACGCTCGAGTCGATGGACCCCGATCGGGACATCTCGATCTACATCAACTCGCCCGGCGGTTCCTTCACCGCGCTGACGGCCATCTACGACACGATGCAGTTCGTGCGCCCCGACATCCAGACGGTGTGCATGGGCCAGGCGGCCTCCGCCGCCGCCGTTCTGCTCGCCGCGGGAACTCCGGGCAAGCGAATGGCGCTGCCGAACTCCCGCATCCTCATCCACCAGCCGTACAGTGAAACCGGGCGCGCGCAAGTCAGCGACCTGGAGATCCAGGCTCGTGAGATCCAGCGCATGCGCACCATGCTGGAAACCATGCTCGCGCAGCACAGCACGAGGCCGATCGAGCAGGTTCGCGACGACATCGAGCGCGACAAGATTCTGACGGCCGAAGAGGCGCTCGCGTACGGCCTCATCGACGAGATCACCGCACCTCGGAAGGTCGTCGGCTAGTGTCCCCGCCCGGTCGGCGGCTTGCCGCCGACCGGACAACGGTGACCGGTTGATGGTCAAAACCGGGGGATCGGAGATTCCGGCGGGGTACCGTCGAAAGACCAGGCACCAGGTCCGGGACATCCGGGGCCCAGGCGAAGGAGATGCACCTCGTGGCACGCATCGGTGACGGTGGCGACCTGCTCAAGTGCTCGTTCTGCGGAAAGAGCCAGAAGCAGGTGAAGAAGCTCATTGCCGGTCCGGGTGTCTACATCTGTGACGAGTGCATCGACCTGTGCAACGAGATCATCGAGGAGGAGCTCTCCGAGTCCTCCGAGTTGAAGTTCGAGGAGCTCCCCAAGCCACGGGAGATCTACGAGTTCCTCGACGGCTACGTGGTCGGGCAGGAAGTCGCCAAGAAGGCGCTCTCGGTGGCGGTGTACAACCACTACAAGCGGGTCCAGGCCGGCGAGTCGGCCAAGGCGTCCCGCGACGACGGCGTCGAACTGGCCAAGTCGAACATCCTGCTGCTCGGGCCGACCGGCTGTGGCAAGACGCTGCTGGCGCAGACCCTGGCCCGGATGCTGAACGTACCGTTCGCCATCGCCGACGCGACCGCGCTCACCGAGGCGGGCTACGTCGGCGAGGACGTCGAGAACATCCTGCTGAAGCTGATCCAGGCGGCCGACTACGACGTCAAGAAGGCCGAGACCGGGATCATCTACATCGACGAGGTCGACAAGATCGCTCGCAAGAGCGAGAACCCGTCGATCACCCGCGACGTGTCCGGTGAGGGCGTCCAGCAAGCGCTGCTGAAGATCATCGAGGGCACCACCGCGAGTGTGCCGCCGCAGGGCGGGCGCAAGCACCCGCACCAGGAGTTCATCCAGATCGACACGACGAACGTGTTGTTCATCGTGGGCGGCGCGTTCGCCGGCCTGGAGAAGATCATCGAGGGCCGGGTCGGCCGCAAGGGCATCGGCTTCGGCGCGCAGATCCGCTCCAAGCGCGATGTGGAGAGCGCCGACTCGTTCGCCGACGTGATGCCCGAGGACCTGCTGAAGTTCGGCATGATCCCGGAGTTCATCGGTCGGCTTCCGGTACTCACCTCGGTGCACAACCTGGATCGCGAGGCGCTCATCCAGATCCTGACCGAGCCCAAGAACGCGCTGGTGAAGCAGTACCGCCGGCTGTTCGAACTCGACGGTGTCGAGCTGGACTTCGAGATGGAGGCGCTGGAGGCGATCGCCGACCAGGCGATCATGCGCGGCACCGGTGCGCGTGGCCTGCGGGCGATCCTCGAAGAGGTGCTCCAGTCGGTGATGTACGAGGTCCCCTCCCGCAAGGACGTGGCCCGCGTCGTGGTCACCGACCAGGTGGTCCTCAAGCACGTCAACCCCACGCTGGTACCGCGCGACGTGGTCAAGCGCGAGCGGCGCGACAAGAGCGCCTGAGCCGAGCGGCGCCGGACCGTCCTAGCGGGCACTGCCCGCGTACACGTTCGCGATCACCAGTCGGGCGTGGGCGACGCCGGCCCCGTCGCTGACGTAGACGAGGTCCTGCTCGTCGCCCCACAGACACATCGCCGTGGCGGGGTTGCTCCAGCAGCGGAGCAACCCCGGCGGGCCGGGCACGGCCGGGTCCTCGGTCACCGGCACCGCCGGCACGAAGTCCCGGACGTAGATCGCAGGCGCGGTGTCCCGCCTGGTGGCCAGCGTCAGCAACACCGTCTCGCTGGTCCGTCCGCCACCGAAGACCTCGGTTCGCACGCCCGTGAAGGTACGCCCCATCGTCGCGTCGAGTTCGCCGACCGCGGTCGGCAGCGCGCTCCGGGCCACCGGACCCCTGGCCTCGATCGTGGCCGGCATCGCGAGCGGCCCGGCGACCCGCCCGGCGACCGGCGCGGTCGGCAGGCCGCGCGGCCGACGCGGGCCGTCGTCGCCGGGGTCGAGGAAGACCAGCACGACCACCACCGCGGCGAGCACCACCAGCACGCTGCCCAGCACGCCCGCCACGAGCGCGAACCGGTCCCGCGAACCGCGCGGCGCTCGGCCCGGCGGACCGGTCGGATACCCCGCCCCGCCGGTCCCGGGCCCCTGCCACCCGTCGTATCCGTCGCTCATCGCCCCCACCGCCCCGTGGTCCGGCCGCATGTCGTCGGCACCCGGTACAACGACGGTACGACCGGGAAGCGACGCGCGAACCGGGGTCGGCGCCCGCGCGTCGCCGACGGCGCGCTACTTCTCCAGATCCGCGCGCATCGCCTTGAACTTCGCCGCCGCCTGGTCCGCCGACGACTGCTCGAAATAGGCCACGGCCGTCGTGTACCGATCCGCCCACCCGCAGATCGCCGCCGGTTGCGCGACCGAGGCCGGCATGCACTCCAGCGTGCCGCCCAGTTGCCCCGGGTCGTAGTCCTTCATCGTCGCCCCGTCCGGGACGCTGCCGCCGCTGCCGTTCACGTACTCGACCATGCCGCGCACCATGTGCTCCAGCCGCTTGCCGTCGATCCCGGTCAGCCCGTCCACGCCGACGAACAACACCGAGCGCGGGCCCGCCGAGCTTGCGCCGAACGCCGCGACCAGGACGTTGTTGGTGGGGTGACGCACCTCGCCCGGGTCGACCGGAACGTCGGTGGGCCCGCCGGCGAGCAGCTTGGCCAGGCCGCCGGCCCGGGCGGACGGCTGGAGTCTGCGCGGCCCGGCCGAGGTCGGCCGCGCGGACGGGGCCGAGGTCGAGGGTTTCGCCGTGCCCGGCTCGCCCTTGGCCGACGGTACGGACGCCGGGCTCACCGCGGGGTCGACCGGCCCCGCCGTCGTGGCGACCGGCGGGCCGCTCCGGTCGTCCTTGTCCCCGTCCTTGGCCTGACAACCCGTCAGTACGGACACGCCGAGCACCGAAACGGTGACGGCGGCAAACAGTGTGGAAGTGCGAGCGTGCACGAAAATCCCCCCGGATTCACGAAATCATCGATACCCGGGCCGCCTGCGGCGCTTCGACCGATGCCCCCATCGTCGAAACCGGAACCGACCCAGGGCGCGACAGTAGCGCCCGCCCGCAACCGGTGGAACGGCGCCGGAACGGCGGTGACACCACGGTGACAAGGGCGGGACGCCCTCATCGACAAACGGAACGTCGCCGTCGACGCGGGCCCACCCCGCCGCGTCCAAGGTGCTCGCGCGCCTTCCGTAGACTGGGGCGGTGACCGAGAACACCACTCCCGCAGCCGCTGCCGCCGAGCAGCCGCAGGCCCTTCCCTCCCAGTACACCCCCGCCGAGGTAGAGGGGAAGCTGTACGAGCGCTGGGTAGCCGCGGGTTGGTTCGAGGCCGACGCCAAGAGCGACAAGCCGCCGTACACGATCGTCATCCCGCCGCCGAACGTCACCGGGCAACTGCACCTGGGCCACGCGTTCCAGCACACGCTGATGGACGCGCTCACCCGCCGCAAGCGCATGCAGGGCTTCGAGGCGCTGTGGTTGCCCGGCATGGACCACGCCGGCATCGCCACCCAGAACGTGGTCGAGCGCGAGCTGGCCAAGGAGAGCAAGTCGCGGCACGACCTGGGCCGCGAGGCGTTCGTGGAGCGGGTCTGGCAGTGGAAGGAAGAGTACGGCGGCAAGATCCTCGGCCAGATGCGTCGCCTCGGCGACGGCGTGGACTGGTCGCGTGAGCGCTTCACCATGGACGAGGGCCTGTCCCAGGCCGTGCAGACCATCTTCAAGCGGCTCTACGACGACGAGCTGATCTACCGCGCCGAGCGCATCATCAACTGGTGCCCGCGCTGCCTGACCGCGATCTCCGACATCGAGGTCGAGCACCAGGACGACGACGGCGAACTGGTCTCGATCCGCTACGGCGACGGCGACGACGCGATCGTGGTGGCCACCACGCGCGCCGAGACGATGCTCGGCGACACCGCCGTCGCGGTGCACCCGAGCGACGAGCGGTACGCGCACCTGGTCGGCACCGAGATCGAACTGCCGCTCACCGGGCGGCGGATCCCGATCGTGGCGGACGAGCACGTGGACCCCGAGTTCGGTACCGGCGCGGTCAAGGTGACCCCGGCGCACGACCCGAACGACTTCGAGATCGGCCGTCGGCACAACCTGCCGATGCCCTCGGTGATGAACGAGCGGGCGATCATCACGGTGCACGGCCCGTTCGAGGGCCTGGACCGCTACGAGGCGCGGTTCGCGATCGTGGCCGCGCTGCGCGAGCAGGGTCGGATCGTCGCCGAGAAGCGCCCGTACACGCACGCGGTCGGGCACTGCTCGCGCTGCAAGACCACGGTCGAGCCGCGGCTGTCCATGCAGTGGTGGGTCAGGGTCGAGCCGCTGGCCAAGGCGGCCGGCGACGCGGTGCGCGACGGCCGGGTGGCCATCCACCCGCAGGAGTTGGCCGGGCGCTACTTCGGCTGGGTCGACAACATGCACGACTGGTGCATCTCGCGGCAGCTCTGGTGGGGTCACCGGATCCCGGTCTGGTACGGCCCGAACGGCGAGACGGTCTGCGTGGGCCCGAACGACGAGCCGCCCACCGGCGAGGGCTGGACGCAGGACAGCGACGTGCTCGACACGTGGTTCTCCTCCGCGCTGTGGCCGTTCTCCACGCTGGGCTGGCCCGAGCAGACCGCCGACCTGGCCAAGTTCTATCCGACCGACGTGCTGCTCACCGGGCACGACATCATCTTTTTCTGGGTCGCCCGGATGATGATGTTCGGGCTGTACGCGATGGACGGGCAGGCGCCGTTCCACACCATCACGCTCACCGGCCTGGTCCGCGACCAGTTCGGCAAGAAGATGTCCAAGTCGTTCGGCAACGTGGTCGACCCGATCGACTGGATGGACGCGTATGGTACCGACGCGCTGCGCTTCACCCTGGCCCGCGGCGCCAACCCGGGCACCGACGTGCCGATCGGTGAGGACTGGGTCCAGGGCTCGCGCAACTTCTGCAACAAGATCTGGAACGCCACCCGATTCGCGCTGATGAACGGCGCCACCGTCGAGGGCCCGATGCCGGCCGCCGAGCAGCTCTCGGCGACCGACCGTTGGATCCTGTCCCGGCTGGACGCGGTCGTGGCGGAGGTGGACGCGTACTACGAGGACTACCAGTTCGCGAAGCTCTCCGACACGCTGTTCCACTTCGCCTGGGACGAGGTCTTCGACTGGTACGTCGAGCTGGCCAAGCTGCCGCTGAACGGCGACGACGAGGCCGCCGCGCAGGCCACCCGGCGGGTCCTGGGCCACGTCCTGGACGTGACGCTGCGGCTGCTGCACCCGATCGTGCCGTTCGTCACCGAGGAGTTGTGGACCACGCTCACCGGCGGCGAGTCGCTCGTGCCGGCCCGGTGGCCGACGCCCGGCGGGTTCGCCGACCCGGCCGCCGAGGCCGAGATCACCACGCTCCAGCAGGTGATCACCGAGGTCCGCCGGTTCCGCTCGGACCAGGGCCTCAAGCCCGGCCAGCGGGTGCCGGCCAACATCTCGCTCGCGGGCACCGCGATCGCCGCGCACGAGGCGGCGCTGCGTCAACTGGCCCGCTGCACACCGGCCGGCGAGGGCTTCTCGGCGACCACGTCCTTCCCGGTCGCGGGTGCGGTGATCGAGCTGGACCTCTCCGGCGCGATCGACTTCGTCGCCGAGCGCAAGCGCCTGTCCAAGGACCTGGCCGAGGCGGAGAAGGTCCGCGACGTGAACACCAAAAAGCTCGGCAACGCGGGCTTCCTGGCCAAGGCCGCCCCCGACGTGGTGGACAAGGTCCGGGACAAGCTGACCGGCGCCGAGGCCGACATCGAACGCATCAAGGGCCAGCTCGACCGGCTGCCCACCGCCTGACCCGACCGGCCGCGCGGCCGAGGCACTGGCCGCACAGCGCGCCGTCGAGGCCGAGCTGATCGGGCGCTGGCCCGAGACGAAGCTCGACCCCTCCACCGACCGGGTGGTCGCGCTGATGGACGTGCTCGGCGAACCCCAGCGGGCGTACCCGGTCATCCACATCACCGGCACCAACGGCAAGACCAGCACGGCCCGGATGATCGAGGCGCTGCTGCGCGCCTTCCAACTGCGCACCGGCCGCTACACCAGCCCGCACGTGGAGTCGATGACCGAGCGGATCAGCCTGGACGGCGAGCCGATCAGCGCCGAGCGGTTCGTCGAGACCTACCGCGACATCGAGCCCTACATCGACATCGTCGACGCCGCACAGCCGCACCGGTTGTCCTTCTTCGAGGTGATCACCGCGATGGCGTACGCGGCGTTCGCCGACGCGCCGGTGGACGTCGCGGTGATCGAGGTCGGCATGGGCGGCACGTGGGACGCCACCAACGTGGTCGACGGCACGGTGGCCGTGGTCACCCCGATCGCGGTGGACCACGCCGCCCGACTGGGCGGCACGCCCGGCGAGATCGCGGTGGAGAAGGCCGGGATCATCAAGCGGAACAGCCTGGTCGTGCTCGCCCACCAGCCGGTGGACGCGGCCGAGGCGCTGATCCGGCGCGCGGTCGAGACCGATGCCACGGTGGCCCGCGAGGGCATGGAGTTCGGCGTGGTCCGGCGCGACCTGGCGGTCGGCGGCCAATTGCTCACGCTGCGCGGCCTGGTGGGGGAGTACGAGGACGTCTTCCTGCCGCTGCACGGCAGCCACCAGGCGCACAACGCCGCGGTCGCGCTGGCCGCGGTCGAGGCGTTCCTGGGCGTCGGTGTGGCCGAGCGTCCCGGGCTCACCGGCGGCGGCGCGCTGAACGCCGACCTGGTCCGCGAGGCGTTCGCGTCGGTCACCTCGCCGGGCCGGCTGGAGGTCGTGCGCCGCAGTCCCACCGTCCTGATCGACGCCGCGCACAACCCCGCCGGCGCCCTGGCCGTCGCGCAGGCGATGACCGACTCGTTCGACTTCCGGCACCTGGTCGGGGTGATCGGCGTGATGGGCGACAAGGACGTGCGCGGGGTGCTGGAGGCGCTCGAACCGGTGCTCGCCGAGGTCGTGGTGACGCAGAACTCGCAACCGCGCGCGATGCCGGTGGACGAACTCGCCGCGCTCGCGGTCGAGGTGTTCGGCGCGGACCGGGTCGAGGTGCAGCCGAGCCTGCCGGACGCGATCGAGGCCGCCGTCACGCTTGCCGAGGAGGAGGGCGACCTCGGCGGCGCGGGGGTGCTGATCACCGGCTCCGTGGTCACCGTCGGCGAGGCCCGGGTGCTCCTCAAGGGTGGTGAACCGGGCTCGGCTTCGGGTTCGGGCGTGGGCCCGACCGCCGGCGGGAGCGGCGGCAACCGCAACGGAAGGGACGCCTGAGCATGCGCGCGCTGTGTTCGACCCACCTGATCGGCCAGGCCCTGGTGATCTGCCTCGCCGCGCTGGTGGCGATGCAACTCACCGACATCTCCACCGGCGTGTTGTGGGCGGTGGCCGGACCGTCCGCCCTGCTGTGCGTCTGGCTGTGCGCCAAGCTCGGCCGGCCGTGGGCGATCACGGCGGGCTGGGCGCTGCAAGTGGGCCTGTTCGTGACCGGTTTCGTGGTCCCGATGATGTTCCTGATCGGCGTGGTGTTCGGCGCGATCTGGTACGGCTGCGTCCGGGTCGGGCGGATCATCGACGCGGCCAAGGCGGCCCGAACGGTCACCGCGGACTGAGTCGCGAGATACGGCCGAAAGGTCGATGCGTTACCCCGGATAGGCTCTGGGCGTTGACCGTTCGTCGGGCCACCGGGTTCTTACCCGTACCCCCTCTTCGAGGAAGCAAGGAGCCAAACGTGTCCGAGCGCACGCTCGTCCTGGTCAAGCCGGACGGAGTCCGGCGTGGTCTCGTCGGCGAGGTCATCGGCCGCATCGAGCGCAAGGGCTTCACGCTGGCCGCGCTCGATCTGCGGGTGATGGATCGCGAGACGATCGAGCGCCACTACGCCGAGCACGAAGGCAAGCCGTTCTACGCCCCGCTCGTGGAGTTCATGACCTCGGCCCCCTCCGTGGCGCTGATCGTCGAGGGCGAGCGGGTGATCGAGTCCTTCCGCGTGCTCGCCGGCGTCACCGACCCGATCAAGGCCCTGCCGGGCACCATTCGCGGCGACTTCGCCACGATCACCCGGGAGAACATCGTGCACGGCTCCGACTCGTCGGAATCCGCCGAGCGCGAGATCAAGAACTTCTTCCCCGAACACGCCTGACGATCCGGTCGCGGCGTCGCGCACCGCGCGCGCCGCGCCGGATCGCGGTGCTCCCCACCGCGACGATCGCCCGGGGCCGCGCGACGCGCGCGGGCTGCCCCGGGGATCGATTTTTTTCGTGACCACATCGTGCGAAACTTCGCGCGACGCGCCGGGGCCGCTCTATCGGACCCCGACCGTGCGCTGTTAGAGGGAAATCCCTTTACTTGTCGCGCGTGGCACGCAACCCCTCGCCCCGTGATCACGTCATGGTGGATGGAGGGTGCAGCCGTGCCCCGGTACGTCGCGGTTCTGCCGCCGGTACACCGTGCCTACGATTGTGGTCGGTCGAACCGGCGTTGTTGGTACGACGTCCCTCGGCCGGCTCATGTCCTCATGGCTACGAGCTCGGGAAGGCCCTAGGTTCTTTATATGGCGAACAACTTGTCGTTCATCGGTCGTGACATGGCGGTCGACCTCGGTACGGCCAACACGCTGGTGTACGTCAGAGGCCGCGGCATCGTACTGAACGAGCCGTCGGTGGTCGCCAAGAACACCACCACCGGGGGCATCCTGGCGGTCGGCGCCGAGGCGAAGAAGATGATCGGGCGCACGCCCGGCAACATCGTGGCGATCCGACCGCTCAAGGACGGCGTGATCGCCGACTTCGAGATCACCGAGCGCATGTTGCGCTACTTCATCCTCAAGGTGCATCGGCGTCGCTATCTGGCCCGTCCGCGCGTGGTGATCTGCGTGCCCTCGGGCATCACCGGCGTCGAGCGCCGCGCCGTGGTCGAGGCGTCCAGCCAGGCCGGCGCGCGCAGCGTGCACATCATCGAGGAGCCGATGGCCGCCGCGATCGGCGCCGGTCTGCCGGTGCACGAGGCGACCGGCAACATGGTCGTCGACATCGGCGGCGGCACCACCGAGGTCGCGGTGATCTCGCTCGGCGGCATCGTCACCGCCCAGTCGATCCGGGTGGCCGGCGACGAGCTGGACAACGCGATCATCGCCTACGTCAAGAAGGAATACTCGCTGCTCCTGGGCGAGCGCAGTGCCGAGGAAATCAAGATGTCGATCGGCTCGGCCTTCGACCTCGGCGAGGACGAGCACAGCGAGATCCGTGGCCGCGACCTGGTCAGCGGCCTGCCCAAGACGATCGTGATCTCCACCTCGGAGGTCCGCAAGGCGATCGAGGAACCGGTCAACACCGTCGTGGACGCGGTCAAGAGCACGCTGGACCAGTGTCCGCCCGAGCTCGCCGGCGACGTGATGGACCGCGGCATCGTGCTCACCGGCGGCGGCGCCCTGCTGCGCGGCCTCGACGAGCGGCTGCGGACCGAGACCGGGATGCCGATCCACATCGCCGACAACCCGCTGGACTCGGTGGCCCTGGGCGCGGGCAAATGCGTCGAGGAGTACGAGAAGCTCCAGCAGGTATTGGACGCCCAACCGCGCCGCTGACCGAGGACGCGGGGGCGGTCGTTCGAATCGCCGCCCACCGTGTTCGGCCCGGCACGGCCACACACCACAACTGCCCACAAGCGCCGCAACGTACGAAAGGGGCGGGCGCGCATCGTGAGGGACTCCCGGCACGGTCGGCTGGTCCTCGTGCTGCTGCTAGCGATCTCTTTCGCCCTCATCACCGTGGACATCCGCGGTGGCCGGAACTCGCCCATCGCGAACGTCCGCGACTGGGCCTCGGCCGTGTTCGGCCCCGCCGAACGCGGCGTGTCCGCCGCAGTGGACCCCGTCGGCCGGGCCGTGAACGCGGTCAAGGACGCGGGATCCCACGAGGGCGAGAAGAAGCGTCTGCAGGACGAGAACGCCAAGCTTCGTCAACAGGTGGACAACATCCAGTTGGACCGCAATCGCGCGGCCGAACTGGACAAACTGCTCAAGGTCTCCTCGGCCGGGCAGTACAAGATCAAACCGGCGCGCGTGGTCGCCATCGGGCCCGCCCAGGGCTTCTCCTGGACGGTCACCATCGACACGGGCGCGGGCGACGGCATCAAGCCGGACATGACCGTGATCAACGGGGACGGGCTGGTCGGTCGGGTGACCCAGGTGGGTCCGATGACCGCGACCGTGCTGCTCGCCACCGACCCCGGATTCGCGGTCGGCTCGCGGCTGGCGGGATCGATGGAGATAGGGATCACCTCCGGCCGCGGCGACAAGCCGATGAACCTCAAGCTGCTCAACGGCCAGGCCGACGTCAAGAAGGGCGACCGGCTGGTGACGTTCGGCTCGCAGGGCGGCAAGCCGTTCGTGCCGGGCGTGCCGGTGGGCGAGGTCGCCGAGGTGCGCAACACCCCGGGCCAACTCACCCGCAGCGTCGAGGTGAAGTCCTACGTGCACTTCTCCAGCCTGGACACGGTGGGCGTGGTGATCGAGCCGCCGCGCACCGATCCGCGGGACTCGGTGCTGGCCCCGGCGCAGGCGGTCGCGGCGCCGCCGAGCACGCCGGCCGCGCCGCCGGCCCCGCCGGCGACCACCGAACCGCCCAAGAGCGCCTCGACCGGCAAACCGCCGGCCGGCGACACCCGCAGCACCAACGCGAACGCGGCCGACGGCCGCCGCAAACCGCCGCCCGGCGGCACCGCCCCACCGACCGGAAGGGACTGAGACGGTGCGGATCTCCCGCGTGTTCTACGCCGCGCTGCTGATCGTCGTCGCGCTCGTCGTCCAGGTGAGCGTGCTCGCCCGGCTCGGTCTGCCCGGCGCGGTGCCGGACCTGCTGCTCCTGGTGGTGATCGGGCTCGCGCTGACCTACGGGCCCACCTCCGGCTGCGTGATCGGCTTCGCGGCCGGCCTGTGCGCCGACCTGGCGCCGCCGGCGGACCACGCGGCGGGGCGGTACGCGTTCGTGTTGTGCCTGACCGGCTACGTCGCCGGCCTGTTCGTCTCGCGCAGCCCCAGACGCTCGGTGCTCGCGCCGATCGCGGTGGTCGCGGTCGCCGCGGCGGCAACCACGGTGCTGTACGCGGCCGTCGGCGCGCTGGTCGGCGACGGCGCGGTGCGCCAGGTGGGGCTGACCAAGCTGTTGCTGACGGCGGTGGTCTACGACGCGATCCTGGCGCCGTTCGTGGTGCCGTGGGTGATGGCGCTGGCCCGCAAGGTGGATCCGAAACCGATGCTCTCGGGCCTGTCCCGGTAGGGGGTGAACGCCCAAGATGCGTAAACGGATGCCGAGCCTGCTCAACTCCGGCCGCTCCAAGGGAGACGGCGCACACAGCGTGCGCGCCCGGATGGTGATCCTGCAGATCCTGGTCCTGTCGCTGATGATCACCCTGTTCGGCCGGCTGTGGTACCTACAGATCCGCGAGGGCGACCACTACGCCGCCGCCGCGTCGCAGAACCAGGTCCGGGACGTGGTGACCCCGGCCGTGCGCGGCCAGATCCTCGACGACAAGGGCCGCCCGCTGGTCAACAACCGCACCGCGCTGGTGGTGTCGGTCAGCCGTACCGAACTGCTGCGGATGCCCGACTCGGGTGTCGGTGTGCTGACCAAGCTGGCCGAGGTGCTGCAACTGCCCGCCGACGAGGTCAAGGCCCGCACCCGGCTGTGCGAGCGCAACGTGCCCAAGCCGTGCTGGAACGGCTCGCCGTACCAACCGATCCCGGTCACCGACAACGCCACCACCGAGCAGGCGCTGACCATCATGGAGCACCGCGAGGACTTCCCCGGGGTGACCGCCGAGCCCACCGCGGTACGGCAGTATCCGGCGCCCGAGGGAGCCAACGGCGCGCATGTCGTGGGCTATCTCTCGCCGGTCTCCGACGACGAGTTGAGCAAGCAGAAGGCCGAGGGCAAGAAGGATCTCCAGCGTGCCGACGAGGTCGGCCGCAGCGGTCTGGAGCGCAGCTACGACACGGACCTGCGCGGCAAATCCGGGGTCACCGGGCTGTCCGTGGACCACCTCGGTCGGGTCACCGGCACCGTCTCGGAAACCCCGCCGGTACCCGGGAACCACCTGGTCACCAGCATCGACGCGAAGATCCAGGCGATCACCGAGCAGCAGCTCGACGAGGCGATGAAGCGGGCCCGGTCGACCTTCGACGCGGGCAACACGCACAAGAACTTCATCGCCGACGCGGGCGCGGCGGTGGTGATGGACATCAAGACCGGCCGGGTGATCGCGATGGCCAGCGCGCCCAACTACGACCCGTCGGTGTGGGTGGGCGGCATCTCGCCGCAGGACTACAAGGCGCTCACCGACGAGAAGGCGGGCGTGCCGCTGGTGTCCCGGGCCATACAGGGTCAGTTCGCGCCGGGCTCGATCTTCAAGGTGATCTCCACCTCGGCCGCGGCCGAGTCGGGCTACTCCACCAAGGCCAACTACGACTGCTCGCCGAGCATCTCGGTCGGCGGCCAGACCTTCAACAACCTGGAGTCCAGGGGCTACGGCCCGATCTCGCTCCAGCGCGCCCTGGAGGTCTCCTGCAACACCGTCTTCTACGGCATCGGCTACGACATGTGGCTCAAGGACGGCGGGATCTTCGGCAAGAACCCCAAGGACCCGATGGTCACCATGGCCAAGAAGTACGGCCTGGGCGCCCCCACCGGCATCGACCTGCCCGGCGAGTCCGGCGGCCGGATCGCCGACCGGGCCTGGAAGAAGCGCAACTGGGAGCAGAACAAGGACGCGTGGTGCAAGCAGGGCGACACCGGCAACGAGTACGTGGACAAGATCGCCAAGGAGAACTGCGTCGACGGCTGGCAGTTCCGCGCCGGTGACGCGATCAACTTCGCGATCGGCCAGGGCGACACCACGGTCACCCCGTTGCAGATGGCGCGGGTGTACGCGGCGATCGCCAACGGCGGCACGTTGTGGAAGCCGAGTCTGGGCAAGGCCGTGGTCAGCCCGAGCGGCAAGCTGGTGCGCGAGATCCAGCCACAGGTGGCGGCCAAGCTGCCGATAAGCGACGCGACGCTCAAGTACCTGCAGAACGCGCTGATCGGCGTCGAGATGAACGGCACCGCGGCCGGCGTGTTCGCCAACTGGCCGAACGCCCAGATGCCGATAGCGGCCAAGACCGGCACCGGCTCGGTGTACGGCAAGCAGAGCACGTCCTGGTTCGCCACCTACGGCGGTCCCAAGGACGGGCCGCAGTACGCCGTGGTGATGATGGTCAGCCAGGGCGGCACCGGCTCCGGTACCTCGGGTCCGTCCGTACGCAAGATCTACGAGGCGTTGCTCGGCGTCGACGACAAGGGCGCGATCGACCCGACCAAGGCGCTGCTGCCCGCCCCGCCCGCCGGGCTGCCGCAGGTCAAGGAGGACGGCACGGTCGTGCCCGCGTCCTACCTGCTGCCGCCGCGCCCCGGCGGCGGCGAAGGCTCCACCACCACCGCGTCGTCCGCGCCCTGGGCGCTGCCGCCCGATCGGGGGATCCACCGGACGGGGAGAGGGACATGAGCCTGAAATTGCGGCCCGCCTCGCGGGTCGCCGGGTTCGGTACACCGGACCTGGGCCGACTCGCACCGGTGTTCACCCCACGCCGGTCGATCACCCGACAGATCATCCAGCGCGACGCCCCGGTGCGTCGGCTGGACTGGATACTCCTGGGCCCGGCGCTCGCGCTGTCCGCGGTGGGCTCGCTGCTGGTGTGGTCCGCGACCCGCAACCGGCGCGGACTCACCGGCGGGGATCCGCAGTTCTTCTTCAAGCGGCACCTGCTCAACCTGGCGATCGGGCTGGTCCTGGCCACCGTGGTGGCGATAATCGGTCACCGCCGGATAAGGGCGTTCGCGCCGTTCGTCGGGGTCGTCGCGGTGTTCGGACTGATGGCCGCGCTCAGCCCGCTGGGCAGCACGATCAACGGCCAGCGGGCCTGGATCCAACTGGGTGCGGGCTTCTCGGTGCAGCCCGCCGAGTTGGCCAAGATCGCGATCATCCTGTGCATGGCGATGATCCTGTCCGAACGGGTGGACACCGGGGATCTGGCCAGGCCCGGCGACAAGGCGGTGTTCTGGGCGCTCGTGGTGGCCGGCGTGCCGATGGCGGTGATCATGTTGATGCCCGACCTCGGCTCGGTCATGGTGCTCGCGATGATCGTGCTCGGCGTGTTGCTCGCGTCCGGCGCGCGGGCGCGCTGGATGATCGCGCTGATCGTGATGGCCGCGGCCGGAGCGGTCGCGATCGTGCATCTGGGGCTGCTCAGCGAGTACCAGATCGACCGGTTCCGGGCCTTCGCCGATCCGAACTTCGATCCGGGCGGCGTCGGCTACAACACCGCGATGGCCCGGCTGGCGATCGGCTCGGGCGGGCTCACCGGCCAGGGGTTGTTCCACGGCGAGCAGACCAGCGGCCAGTACGTGCCCGAACAACAGACCGACTTCGTCTTCTCGGTGGCCGGCGAGGAACTGGGCTTCATCGGCTGCTGCGCGATCATCGCGCTGTTCGGCGTCCTGCTGTGGCGCGGGATCCGGATCGCGCTGCACGCCGACGACCTCTACGGCACGATCGTGGCGGCGGGTGTGGTCGCCTGGTTCGCCTTCCAGGCGTTCGAGAACGTCGGGATGAACCTGGGCATCATGCCGGTGGCCGGTCTGCCGCTGCCGTTCGTCTCCTACGGCGGGTCCTCGATGTTCGCCATCTGGATGGGGATAGGGCTGTTGCAGTCGGTGCACATGCGGCACGCGGGTGCCTTCAAGTCGGCCTGACGACCGTCGCATCATCCGTCACGGGCGGGCTCCCACCGGGCATCTCGGTAGGGGGTCCGCCCGGATCGCGTTAGGCTGGGAGGTCGATCCCCCTCCCAGCCCCATCGGAAGGACCGCCATGCCCGTCGAGTCCCTGTTCCCGCGTCTGGAGCCGCTTCTGCCCCAGGTGCAGAAGCCCATCCAGTACGTCGGTGGCGAGCTCAACTCGACCGTCAAGGACTGGGACGCGTGCACGGTCCGCTGGGCCCTGATGTACCCGGACGCGTACGAGGTCGGCCTGCCCAACCAGGGTGTGATGATCCTGTACGAGGTCCTCAACGAGGTCGCCGACGTGCTCGCGGAGCGCACCTACGCGGTGTGGGGCGACCTGGAAAAGCTGATGCGCGAGCACGACGTGCCGCAGTTCACCGTGGACGGACATCGGCCGGTCGGCGCGTTCGACGTGTTCGGGCTGAGCTTCTCCACCGAGCTGGGCTACACGAACATGCTCAACGCGCTCGACCTGGCGGGCATCCCGATCGAGGCCAAGGACCGCACCGAGGACCACCCGATCGTGCTGGCCGGCGGACACGCCGCGTTCAACCCCGAGCCGATCGCGGACTTCATCGACTGCGCGGTGGTCGGCGACGGCGAGCAGGCCGTGCTCCAGATCACCGACATCATCCGGGCCTGGAAGGCCGAGGGCCGGCCCGGCGGCCGGGACGAGCTGCTCTTCCGCCTCGCGGTCACCGGCAACGTCTACGTGCCGCGTTTCTACGACGTGGACTACCTCGACGACGGCCGGATCCAGCGGGTCGCGCCGAACCGCTCGGGCGTGCCGTGGCGGGTGTCCAAGCACACCGTGATGGACCTGGACGAGTGGCCCTACCCCAAGCAGCCGCTGGTCCCGCTCGCCGAGACGGTGCACGAGCGCATGTCGGTGGAGATCTTCCGAGGCTGCACCCGAGGCTGCCGGTTCTGCCAGGCGGGCATGATCACCCGGCCGGTGCGCGAGCGCAGCATCAAAGGCATCGGCGAGATGGTCGACAAGGGCCTGAAGGCGACCGGCTTCGAGGAGGTCGGCCTGCTGTCGTTGTCCTCCGCCGACCACACCGAGATCGCCGAGGTGGCCAAGGGGCTGGCGGACCGCTACACCGACGACAAGATCGGCCTGTCGCTGCCGTCCACCCGGGTGGACGCGTTCAACATCGACCTGGCCAACGAGCTGACCCGCAACGGTCGCCGCTCGGGGCTGACCTTCGCACCCGAGGGCGGCAGCGAGCGGCTGCGCAAGGTGATCAACAAGATGGTGTCCGAGGAGGACCTCATCCGCACGGTCGCCACCGCGTACGGCAACGGCTGGCGCCAGGTGAAGCTCTACTTCATGGTCGGCCTGCCCACCGAGACCGACGAGGACGTGCTGCAGATCGCGGACATGGCCAAGAAGGTCATCCAGAAGGGCCGCGAGGTCTCCGGGAGCCGGGACATCCGCTGCACGGTGTCGATCGGCGGCTTCGTGCCCAAGCCGCACACCCCGTTCCAGTGGGCCCCGCAGCTCGACCCGGCCGCCACCGACGCGCGGCTGCACAAGCTGCGTGACGCGATCCGCGCGGACCGCCAGTACGGCAAGTCGATCGGCTTCCGCTACCACGACGGCAAGCCCGGCGCGATCGAGGGCCTGCTCTCGCGCGGCGACCGCCGGGTCGGCCGGATCATCCGGGCGGTCTGGGAGGACGGCGGCCGATTCGACGGCTGGAGCGAACACTTCAGCTACGACCGCTGGGTGCGCTGCGCCGACGAGGCGCTGTCCGACGAGCCGGTGGACCTGAACTGGTACACCACCCGCGAGCGCGAGTGGAACGAGGTGCTCCCGTGGGACCACCTCGACTCCGGCCTGGACAAGGACTGGCTCTGGGAGGACTGGCAGGACGCCCTCGACGAGACCGAGGTCGACGACTGCCGCTGGAGCCCCTGCTTCGACTGTGGCGTCTGTCCTCAACTCGGCACCGAAATTCAAATCGGCCCCACGGGCCAAAAGCTCCTCCCGCTCTCGGTGAAGCAGCCGGCCGCGCAGGGCTGACGGCCAAGAACGGGGGAGCGGTCGAGCACCTCGCGAGACTTCCGGAGGATGTCCCCGAGGCCGAGCAGGACGAGATCCTGCGGAGCCTCGGGGTTCGGAAGCGGGTTTCAGTGGCCGCCGCCAGGGCCACGACGCCCTCGCCGGCGCCGACAGCCAACTCGGACATCGTCGGCACGGTCGAGTGGACACAGGGCCGGCGGGGGAGGCTCGTCTCATGAGCGTCGGCATCGGGGAGCGGCTGCGAGACGTACGCAAGCGGCGGGGGATGACTCAGAGGGAGTTGTCCAGCCAGTCGGGAGTGTCACTCTCGCTCATCCGAAAATTGGAACAGGGCGAGCGCGACGACACGCGACTGGAGACCGCCCGACGGCTCGCGTCTGCCTTGCGCGTTCCCACCACGAGCCTGATGACGGACTCCCCCGAGGAGTCCGCGTCCCAGGTATCCCTCGATCGGTGGGAGCCGGTACGCCGGGCGCTCATTGCTCCTCTGGCGGCCGGCAATGACCTCGAAGGGCCGACGCTTCAAGGGGTTCGCGCCGCGCTGTGGGACGCAACGCCTTTGTTTTCCGGTGATCGATTCGCCGAACTCGGCGCGGTCCTCCCATCCCTGCTGCGGGACGCCGAGGAACTGGCCCAGGCCGATCCCGCCGGGCGCGCGGTGCGAGCGAGGCTGATGTTGCTCACCGGCTGGCTCCTCACGCAGACCAGGCAGTTCGACGCCGCCGAGATGGCCCTCGAACGAGCCCTCGACGGAGCCACGGATCGCCTTCAGGGTGCCTCCGCGGTCAGCACCCAGTGCTGGCTCCTGCTGCGGCGCGGGAGGCTGGCGGACGCCCGGGCTCTGGCCACCAGATGGGCCGACGACGCCGAGCCGCGCATCTCCAAGGCAACTCCTGCTGAGCTGAGCGCCTGGGGGTGGCTCCTGCTTCGCCTATCGGCTGCCAGTGTTCGGGACAACCGTCCGGGCGAGTCCGAGGACGCCTTGCGCCTCGCTCATTCGGCAGCCGTTGCCATGGGCCGCGAGTACGACCCTCCCGAGAACTTCCTGAGCAGCTTCGGCCCGATCACGGTGGCGCTGAAGCGCGTAGAAAATGCGGCGATCGTCAACCGACCCGATCGCGTGCTTCGACTCGCTGCACACATCCCTGTGGACAAGCTGAAGCCGACCTCGAACAACCGCAACCGGCACCTGCTCGACGTGGCGGACGCCTATGCCCGCACACGGCGTTTCGCAGAGGCCATTGACGTACTCCAGAAGGTCCGTGCGGGCTCTCCCGAGTGGCTCCCGAATCAGCGGTACGCCAGAGACATCATGGGACGCCTCGTAGTTGGCCGGCGCACGCTCACTCCCGAGATGCGTACCCTCTCCGACGCCGTAGGGCTGCCTCTGTAGCACCTTGTGGTACTTCGCCTCGGGGTGCTCGCGAAGTGCCATTGAGATCATGTGGCCACGCTTCGTAACGTTGCGTACATGACGGACAGCGAGCAAGCCGATCGTGTGCGTTACCCGGACAACGCTGCGACGGTCGGATGGAACAGCGATTCGGACGCCATGGCCGGCCGGGTGATCTCGTATCGGTACCTCGGTTCGCGAGTGCACGAGGACGTGCGAGGGCCTACGGGATATGAAGGCGATCCCCACGGACACCGACCCCGTGCATCCTCCGGGCGTGCTCACCGAAATCCAGTCGGGCCGCGACGGACGGCTGGGGGTTGTGCGGGCGCACGACGCCGACGACAAGCACGGTGATCCGCGGCGAGTTCGCCTTTGGTACGCCTACCTGCCGCGCATTGCCCCGGACGGGTGGCGTAAAGCAACTGCCGGCCTGGTTCGAGATTGCCTGGCGGCAGCACAGACTGAGATTTCTCCCAACGTCGCCAAGCGGCACGTCGTGGGCGCCAGAACGAAGGTGCCCCTCCGCGAGGGCTTGGCGACGACGGTCCGCCCCGAGCAGCGTCGCGACGATGAGGCCGCGGCCTGAGCGCGGACCGTCAAACCATCGACTCCCCGCCGCAATTGCGGCAGGGCTGGGTACAACGCCCAAGAGACAGCACGTCCTACTCGCACCACCGCCTATCGGCTGTCGGAGAGGACTTACGTCAATGCAGAAGGCCATCGAAGTACAGGCGCAGGCACCGGCCGGCGACCTTCTCGTTCCCCTTCAGGTGGACTACGGCACGCAGGTGCCGAACGACTTCACGCTCCCCGAGGGCTTGACCCTGGACGAGGGTCGGCAGATCACCGTGATGGGCGGCGAGGCCGTCATCGAGAGCGAGCTGAGCGCTCACATGGGGATCACGAAGTCCAACGCGGTTTCGGACGGGCAGCAGGGCGCGTTGGACCAGAACGTGCCGGACGACGCCACCCCCAATGCCTGACCCGCGAATCGTTGTCGCCACCGGCCCGCTCGACGTCACCGCCGATTTCGTGATCGAGGAACTCAATCGTCGGGGCGTTCCGCTCGCGCGGATCGATACCGGCGCGTTCCCGGACTCGGTGAACCTGTCGGCGACGTTCGGGCCGGATGGCTGGCGGGGCAAGCTCTCGGGAGGATCCCGGACCGTGCGCCTCGAATACTTGCGCGCGGTGTACTGGCGTCGCCCGTCGAACTTTCCCGCGGACAGTGTCGAGGCGGGCCCCTCCCGGGAGTTCGCCTCTCGGGAGGCCCGCAGCGGTATGACCGGTGTGCTGTACGCGCTCCCCGGTGTCGCTTGGGTGAATCATCCTCTCGCCATCACGGCATGCACCAAGCCGGCGCAACTCGCCGCGTTCGTCCGGGCCGGCTTGACCGTTCCGGCCACCTGGATCGGCAATGTTCCGCAGGAGCACGGCGACTTCTGCAAGGCGGGCCCAGCGGTATCGAAGACCCTCGGCCCGATCAACTACGACGGACCGGAGGGGTACCAGGTGCTGTACGCGGCGCGCGTCCCGCCGGAGCATTACGGCCATCCGCGAGCGCGGGCGACTGCCAACTGTCTCCAACGCGAGATCGAGCACAAGGTGGCCGAATACCGCGTGGCGGTGGTAGCGGATCGCCTTTTCATCAGCGAGGCGTCCGTCCTCGGCCCGTACCTCGACATCCGAGCAGTCGGCCAGGACGGCGTCACATACACACCGGGAACGCTCCCCGACGCTGTGCAGGCGGGCATCCGCACCGTAACTCGCAAGTTCGGCCTGGTGTTTGCCGCCTGGGACCTCGTGCGCGACGACACCGGAAAAATCTGGGCGCTGGAGCTGAACCCGGGCGGGCAGTGGGCCTTCACGCCCGACCGCGACGACATCTGCCGGGCCATCGCCGACTATCTGGAGGAAGCCGCAAACACATGACGACACTCGACGACGAAGCAACCGCACGGCGCACGGCCATGGTCAACGAATTGACCGCCGGCGGCCACGCAATCCGGCCCGACGTGGCCGACGCATTCCGGAATGAGCCCCGGCACGCCTACGTACGTCGGTTCACGCGCAGCCACCACATCGATGGTGCGTGGGTTTCCGAGGAGGTGAACGACGCGCACCCGGACTGGCTCGCCGAGGTCTATCGGGATCAGGTACTCCTCACCTCGACCTGGCCCGCGATGTCCTCGTCCACGGTGCCGTCGCTCATGGCCGACATGCTGGACGCCCTCGACGTGCACCCCGGCGCGACGGTGACCGAGATCGGCACGGGAACGGGCTACAACGCGGGACTCCTGGGTCGGCTCGTGGGGGACGAAAATGTTCTCTCCGTCGATGTCGCCCCGGAGCTGGTTTCCGCCGCGCGGGCCGCCCTTGAGGCCACCGGGCACGACAAGATCACCGTCGTCTGCGGTGACGGCTCAAGCCCTGAGGTGGTGAAGCCCAACAGCACCGATCGACTCATCGCCACCTGCGGAGTGAATCGTCTCCCAACCGCGTGGCGCCGGGCCGTTCATCCCGGCGGACTCATCGTTGTTCCACTCGGCGCCGGCATCGCCGTCCTCGACGTCAACAAGGAGCACGGCGTCCAGGGGCGGTTCCTGTCGACCGGGGCGTACTTCATGAGCCTGCGACCCGCAAACGGCGCTCCCCTGATGCCACGCCCCGACAACCCGGAGGGGCCGACGGAACCCTGCACTATGCCGGTGGCGGCATGGAGCGACAGCGAGTTCACGTTCCTGGTGTCCTTCTCGCTGGGGTTGGACGACGTCCTGACCGACACCTCATCGTCGGGTGCCCTGACCCTGTGGCACAGGGACGGCTCGATTGCGACCGTCGCTGCGGACGGAACCGCACGTCAGGCCGGGCCGCGGCGGCTGGCCGATCTGCTGGGCCGGCTCTGGGACGACTACCAGGCGCACGGCCGACCGCCGCGCAATGCGTATCGCATCGCGGTAAGCCCCGACGGGACGCACACCGTAAGTGCTCAATGCGCAAGCGGGCTGTGGGAAGTACTCCCGCCCTACGCCGAGTAGCTACCCCGGAGAGAGGGACCAAGCGTCCCCCTTGGCAAGGTCTCGTTCACGGCCCCACGTCGGCCGAGGTGGGGCCGTGCCCTATATGCGTGGAGCATCGATTGGTAAAGAGGTACCTCTCGGACGAAGAGTGGGACCTGGCTGTTGCGGTACTCCCGACGCGAGTTCAGGGGTTGTGCCGTACCGCAATTTCGTGGATTTCATCGCAATGCGCTATTGGGAGCGCTTGTCATGGAAGTCGCTTGCCCTTTGCAGTGCGACGCATGAGCGCTATCTGGAAGCCCGCTTCTCCCAGCGGCGGCAACAGGGGCGATGGGCCGCGCTGCACGAGGTCTTGGGTCACCGTCACGCCCCATGGTTGGCCGCGGCCGGGGACCCCGTGCCACCCCACCTCGCGCCGCGTCGATGCAGACATGCTGACGGACCACACCGGTGGCTATTCCGCGAACCGCATTGGCGAGCCTGCCATCCGATTCTCTACTCACGCGCGGGGCCCGCCTGGCATGAGTCCCTGGAGGCGGTGGCCGGTTACTACTCCGGGAGGTGGCCAACATGGGCGGCCGTTCCCGGCTGCATCTGCCGCAGTAGGGCTGCAACCATCGCGTCCCTCTCCACCTCGTGGCGCCGCGCCGGGATCTATCCGCAACCTTTTGGCGAGCGGGGTCGCGTCGTTTCTACGTGGAGTCTCCAGTTGGTACAGAGATACCTCGGCAGTCACCCGTTCCTCGAATATGCCTTCCGCGTAGGCGCGTTCGCCTCGGCCCGGGATCGAGAGCAGCACAAAAGAGCCCTTGATGGATCGATCGCCTCCACCCGAATGGTGGACGTGTAGACGTCAAGTTCGCTGCGGGGTACGAACTGGGTTATATATGGCGGTGGTTGGCGCGTATTTCGCGCATTTCGCAGAGTGGGCCGTCGAATTCGGCGAAGCCCGGGTAATGGGATTCCCGGGTGGCCGTGGTCGAGGAGGAGGTCGAAGTCCGGGACGGGCGTGGTCGGTACGTCGTCGGGCGTCGTGGGTGGGTGCGCACCGTCGTGGAGGATGCCGCCGCGCCGGCGCGGGGTGGCGAACCCCGCACCTTCGTGGGCCTGGCTTGATCCGGTCGGTCGTGGCGAGCCAGGCTCGGCAGGTCTTGTTCGCTCGCTATGTCAGCGATCGCCTGTTGTCGAGTAGTCGTGTGGTCACGTGGGGCAGCAATGGTGGTCCGGCCTCCTTGTCGGTGGAGGGGCCATTAATCTGCCGGGGTGAATCCAAACGGGGAGCAATCGGAACCGGCGCCGTGGACGCCGTCGGGGAGCAATCAGCCGCCGGGGGCGCCCGCCGGGGGCGAGCCTCCCGGGTGGCAGCAGCAGGTCGGGGGCGGGTACGCGCCGCGGGTCGGCGGCGGGAGTGGGTCCGAGCCGGAGGGCTGTCTGTACGCGGTCGTGCGGTGGCCGGCGCGGATCATCGCGCTGATCGTCGTGGTGCCGTTGCGGTTGTTGTGGGAGTTGTTGTGCCTGATCGGGCGGGGGATCAAGTTTCTGTTCTGGACCTGGTTCCTGCGGCCGATTCTGCGCGGGCTGAAGGTTCTGCTGTGGGACTGGTTCCTTTATCCGGTGCTCGCCTTCGTCGGCCGCTACATCCTGGTGCCGATCGGTAACGCGATCGCGTGGGTGGTGACCCACCTGCTGGCCCGCCCGCTCGTCTTCCTCTTTCGATACGTGCTGCTCAAGCCCGCGACCTGGTTGTGGCGGTATGTGCTGCGCCCGGTCGGGCGGGTGACGCTTCAGGCGCTGCGGTTCGCGTGGGACGTGTCCACCGCCGTGCTCAACTTCCTGATCGTCCGGCCGCTGTCCTGGTTGTGGCGGGCCGTGCTGGTCCCGATCGGTCGCGGCATCGCCGTGGTCTGGCATCACCTGGTCGTACTTCCGGTGTCCTGGGCCTGGCGCAACGTGCTCACGCCGATCGGCAGGGGTATCCGCGCGGTATGGCGGGTGCTGGTCGTGGTGCCGCTGCGCTGGGTCGGTCGCAACGTGCTCCGGCCGATCGGTCGGGCCACCGGCGAGGTGTTGCGGGCCTTCGGAATCGGGGGGCGCTGACCCGACCCGCGCGATGGCCGTAGTCTTGGAACGACTTCTGCCCACCCACTTGAGCCAAGGACTGAGCGAAACTGGCACGACGTACGCCCGAGGGACCGCCGCCCGCGCCGACGGTCCAGCGACTGCGCCTCCGGTACACCAAGCGCGGGCGCCTCCGGTTCACCAGCCACCGGGATTTCCAGCGCGCGTTCGAGCGGGCCCTGCGTCGGGCGGAAGTGCCGATGGCCTACTCCGCCGGTTTCACCCCACACCCCAAGGTGTCGTACGCGGGAGCGGCGCCCACCGGCGTCGCCAGCGAGGCCGAGTATCTCGAGATCGGCGTGGCCACGCACTGTGACCCGGCGCGTCTGCGAGACCTGCTCGACGCGTCCCTGCCGACCGGTCTCGACGTGCTCGAGATCGTCGAGGCACACGGCGGCAACCTGCCCGAACGCCTGGAGGCGTCGGTCTGGGAGCTGGCCCTCGCAGGCGTCACCCGCGAGGAGGCCGAGCGCGCGATCGGCGTGTTCCTGGCCGCCGAGACCGTCGAGGTCCAGCGGATGAGCAAGAACGGAATGCGTACATTCGACGCCCGTGGGGCGGTGATCGCGCTGACCGTCACCACCCCCGACGGGAACGACGCAGGTCACCAGGGTGTCGATGCGGGTAGCGCCGCACCCTGTGCGATACTGCGACTGGTTGTCCGGCACACCACACCCGCCGTACGACCCGACGACGTTCTGTCCGGTCTTCGCATGGTCGCCGAACTTGTTACGCCCACCGCCGCCGCGGTCACCCGCCTGGCGCAGGGGCCGCTCGACACCGCGACCGATTCGGTGACCGACCCGCTCGCGCCCGACCGCGCAGCATCGGCGGTGGAGCACACCTCGCAGGGGGACGAGGTACTCCGGACCGGCCCGCAGGGCGGTGCAGAACCCGTCGTCGAAGCCTCGAACCGGTGACGACCGGGTACACGAGGCCACAAGGCTTGAATTTCCGACAGACTTATCGCCCGGATCACGACCGCAAGGTCGGGACCGGCGAGTGAGAGAGAAGCTTCCGCGCGGCGCCCTGCGTTGGAGCGCCCGGAAGCGTGACGGGAGACAGACCCGCATGCTCGACACCGAGCCCAACGACACGCCTGAGACATCAGGTACACCCGGGGTTGTGAACTCCGGTATTTCCGACAACAGCACAGACAACGACAACAGTACGAAGGACGACACGGCCACGACGCCGGCCCCCCGCCGCCGTCGCCGCGCCGCCAGTCGTCCCGCAGGACCGCCGAGCGTGCCCTCCGTCGAGGCCGCGCCGGTTCCGGCTGCCGTGACCCCCGAGGTTCCCGCGCCCTCCGACGAGGAGGAGCCGGAGGCCGAGGAGGCCGTCGTGGCCGAGAGTGCCCCCGAGCCCGAGCCCGAGCCGGAGGCCCCGCGACGTGCGCGGCGCACCCGCAAGCGGGTGACCGCGCCGGTCACCGACACGGCCGAGGTCGCGTCCGCACCGGTGGAGGCTGCCGAGCCCGCACCGGTGGCGGCCGAGCCGGAGCCGGAGTCGGAGGAGGCGCCCCGGCGCGTCCGGCGTACCCGCAAGCGGGCGGCGGTCGCTCCCGAGGCGACCCCCGTGGCCTCGGACGAGGTGGTGCCGGAAGCCGCCCCCGCGCCCGTGCGGACCGAGCCGGTACAGGCCGAGCCCGCACAGCCCGAGGTCGAGGCGGAGCCGGAGGAGGCCCCGCGCCGGACCCGGCGTACCCGCAAGCGTGCGGTGCCCGCCGCCGAGGCGATCGAGGAGACCCCCGCGGCCGAGGCCGAGGCGGTCGCCGAGCCCGAGCCCGAGCCGGAGGCCGCCCCCGAGCCGCGTACCCGGGCCGGCCGCAAGACACCGCCGCCGGTTTTCCAGCCGCTGTTCCAGGCCCCGCAGGCGGCCGTCTTCGCCGAGCCCAAGCGCACGGCCGAGACGACTCCGACCCCGGCCGCCGGCCCGGCGCCCGCCGTCGCGGAGCCGGAGACCCGGACCGAGCCCGACGAGCCGCGCGGTCGGCGTCGCCGTCGACGCGCGCTGCCGGCGGACGAGGTGCACACGGCCGCCGAGGCCGAGCCGCAGGACTCGCGTTACCAGGACGAGCAGGAGCGCCACCCGGGCCGCACGGTCGCCACGACCGAGCAGGCCGAGCAGACCGAGCCGGAGGAGACCGAGGGCGCCGAGGCGCACGAGGACGAGACCGAGGGCGAGCGCCCGACCCGACGTCGTCGGCGCGGCGGTCGCCGCCGCCGCGGTCGCGGTGACGACGGTGCCGAGGACAGCTCCGACGAGGACGGCGAGCAGCAGGCCGAAGGCGTCGGCGACGGTCCCGACGACGACGAGGACGTCGACGAGCCGGGCGACCCCGGGGCGACCACCAGCAGCCGGCGGCGCCGGCGTCGGCGGCGTCGTGACGGCGCCGCCGAGGAGTCGCCCGCCGAGCCGCAGGACGACCCCGAGCGCACCGTCGTCAAGGTCCGCGAGCCGCGCAAGCGTGAGGCGCTCTCCGAGAGCCCCACCGACGAGGTGCAGGGCGTCAAGGGCTCGACCCGCCTGGAGGCCAAGAAGCAGCGCCGCCGCGAGGGGCGCGAGCAGGGCCGGCGTCGGGTGCCGATCATCACCGAGTCGGAGTTCCTGGCCCGCCGCGAGGCGGTCGAGCGCGTGATGGTCGTGCGCCAGAACGGCGAGCGCACCCAGATCGGCGTGCTGGAAGACGACGTGCTCGTCGAGCACTACGTCAACAAGGAACAGGCCACCTCGTACGTCGGCAACGTCTACCTGGGCAAGGTCCAGAACGTGCTGCCCTCGATGGAGGCCGCCTTCGTCGACATCGGCAAGGGCCGCAACGCGGTGCTGTACGCCGGCGAGGTCAACTTCGAGGCGGCGGGCTTCAGCGGCCCGCGCCGGATCGAGGCCGTGCTCAAGCCCGGCCAGTCGGTCCTGGTGCAGGTCACCAAGGACCCGATCGGTCACAAGGGCGCCCGGCTGACCAGCCAGGTCTCGCTGCCCGGTCGCTACCTGGTCTACGTGCCCGAGGGCACCATGACCGGGATCAGCCGCAAGCTCCCGGACACCGAGCGGGCCCGGCTGAAGACCATCCTCAAGAAGATCGTGCCGGAGAACGCGGGCGTCATCGTGCGCACCGCGGCCGAGGGCGCGACCGAGGAGGACCTGACCCGCGACGTGACGCGGCTCCAGGCCCAGTGGGAAGAGATCAAGAAGAAGTCCAAGATGATCACGACCAGTTCGCCCTCGCTGCTGTACGGCGAGCCGGACATGACGGTCCGGGTCATCCGCGACATCTTCAACGAGGACTTCTCGAAGCTGATCGTCTCGGGCGACGAGGCGTGGGGCGTCGTGCACGACTACGTCGGCCACGTGGCCCCGGACCTGGCCCCGCGCCTGTCCCGGTGGACCAGCGAGGTGGACGTCTTCGCGACGTACCGCATCGACGAGCAGCTGATGAAGGCGCTGGACCGCAAGGTCTGGCTGCCCAGCGGCGGCTCGCTGGTGATCGACCGCACCGAGGCGATGGTCGTGGTCGACGTCAACACCGGCAAGTTCACCGGCCAGGGCGGCAACCTCGAGGAGACCGTCACCCGCAACAACCTGGAGGCGGCCGAGGAGATCGTCCGCCAGCTCCGGCTGCGCGACCTCGGCGGGATCATCGTCGTCGACTTCATCGACATGGTTCTGGAGGGCAACCGCGACCTCGTGCTGCGGCGCCTGATGGAGTGCCTGGGCCGGGACCGGACCAAGCACCAGGTCGCCGAGGTCACCTCGCTCGGCCTGGTCCAGATGACCCGCAAGCGGGTCGGCCAGGGTCTGCTCGAAGCCTTCTCGGAGAACTGCGAGCGGTGCAACGGGCGCGGCGTGATCGTGCACATGGACGCGCCGGAGACCAAGGGCCACGGCAACGGCGGGCATCTGCACGGCGGCAACGGCAACGGCAGCCCCGCGGGCTCCGGGCGCCGCAAGCGCAACAAGGGCAACGCCGACAAGAACGGCAGCGGTCCGATCACCGAGATCGTCGAGACCGACGAGGTCGACCTGGACGGGCCGGAACTCGAGGACATCGCCGCGGACACCGAGCTGCCCGAGGTCGCCGAACTCGGTTCGGTCGAGCCGGTCGAGGTCGCCGAGGCGATCGAGGCCGCGGAGACCGCCGAGGTCGCCGTCGAGCCGGAGCCGGCCCCGCCGGTCGAGGCCGAGCCGGTCGAGGCCGAGGTGGTCGCCGAGGCACCGGCCGAGGAGGCCCCGGTGGCCGAGGCCCCGGCGGTCGAGGTCGAGGAGACCGAGCCGGCCGAGGCCGTCGAGGAGACCCCGGCACCGGCCAAGCGGGTACGCAAGGCCGCCGCCAAGAAGACGGTCGCCAAGAAGGCCGCCGCCAAGACCGCACCGGCGAAGAAGACGGCCGCGGCCAAGACGCCGCGCAAGTCGGCCAAGAAGGTCGCCGCCGAGGCGGCCGAGGCCGCGGCGGCGAGCGAGGCACCGGCCGAGCAGCCGATCGTCGAGCCGACGCCGGAACCGGCCGCCAAGCCCGCCAAGACGTCGACCCGGGCCAAGAAGGCCGCGGCCAAGGCCCAGGCCGCCGCCGAGGCCCCGACCGAGGCGGAGGCCGAGCCGGCCAAGCCCGCCAAGGCCGCCGCCAAGCCGCGCAAGACGTCGCGGCGGGCGACTCGCCCCGCCGGTCCGCCGGAGGGCGCCGTGGACGGCGCCGAACCCGTGTCGGCGACGAGCGGATCCTGAGTCACGACGGGTCCGCCCCGGGGACAAACCCCCGGGGCGGACCCGTTTGGCTTTCGGCCCCGGCCTTCCTGTAACCTTTCCCCTTGGTGTGCTTAGGCACAGGCTCCTGAGCAACCACCCTCCGGATCGCAAGCTTCGGAGGAGGCCCCCGATTTCTGTTCGGTGTGGCTGGCTTCAGGGGCTCGGACCCTGCAGAGAGAGAGATCCACGGTGTACGCGATCGTTCGCGCCGGTGGCAGGCAGCACAAGGTTGCCATCGGTGACGTCGTCCAGGTCGACCGCATTCGCGGTGCGGCGGGCACGGCAGTTGAGCTCCAGGCCATCCTCGTCGTAGACGGTGAAGCCGTGACGAGTGACCCGTGGGTCCTCGCGGGTGTGAAGGTGACGGCCGAGGTCGTCGATCACACCAAGGGCAAGAAGATCGACATTCTGAAGTACAAGAACAAGACCGGTTACCGCAAGCGCATGGGTCACCGCCAGCAGCACACCCAGCTTAAGATCACCGGCATCAACTCCGGGAAGTAGGGAGAAGCGACATGGCACACAAGAAGGGTGCATCCTCCACCCGGAACGGCCGTGACTCGAACGCTCAGCGCCTCGGCGTCAAGCGCTTCGGCGGCCAGCTCGTCAACGCCGGCGAGATCATCGTCCGCCAGCGTGGCACGCACTTCCACCCCGGTACCAACGTCGGTCGCGGTGGCGACGACACGCTGTTCGCGCTGTCGGCCGGTTCCGTGCAGTTCGGCACCGCGCGCGGTCGTCGCGTCGTGAACATCGTCCCGGCGGAATAATCACGCCGCGGCATTCGCTTTGACACCCGAGGGCGGACCCCATGCGGTCCGCCCTCGGGTGTTTGTCCACAGTGTTTCGCTCCCCGCTCGGGGAGCCGAGGAGGAATCCACGTGACGACCTTCGTCGACCGCGTCGTGCTGCATGTCGCGGCGGGTAACGGGGGCCACGGCGTGGCCTCCGTGCACCGTGAGAAGTTCAAGCCGCTCGGCGGCCCCGACGGCGGCAACGGTGGCCGGGGCGGCGATGTCACGCTGGTCGTGGACGCCAACACCACCACGCTGCTCGAATACCACCACCACCCGCACCGCAAGGCCACCAACGGCAAGCCCGGTGCCGGCGCCAACCGGACCGGCCCCGCCGGCGCCGACGTGGTGCTGCCGGTGCCGGACGGCACGGTGGTCAAGCGACTGCTGCCCAACGGCGACGAGGAGTTCGTCGAGGACCTGGTCGGCAACGGGGCCAGCTACGTGATCGCCCAGGGCGGTCGAGGCGGCCTCGGCAACGCGGCACTGGCCTCCCCGCGCCGCAAGGCCCCCGGCTTCGCGCTGCTCGGCGAGCCCGGCGAGGCCGGCGACTTCGTCCTGGAGCTCAAGACCGTCGCGGACGTCGCGCTCGTGGGTTACCCGAGCGCCGGAAAGTCCTCGTTGATCGCCACGCTCAGCGCCGCGCGGCCCAAGATCGCCGACTACCCGTTCACCACCCTGGTGCCGAACCTGGGCGTGGTCACCGCCGGCGACGTCGTCTACACCGTCGCCGACGTGCCCGGATTGATCCCCGGCGCGAGCGAGGGCAAGGGCCTGGGTCTGGAGTTCCTGCGGCACGTCGAGCGCTGCAAGGCGCTCGTGCACGTGCTCGACTGCGCGACGCTGGAGCCCGGCCGCGACCCGATCAGCGATCTGGACACCATCGAGGCCGAACTGAAGGCGTACGGCGGCCTGGAGGACCGGCCGCGGATGGTCGCGCTGAACAAGGTCGACGTGCCCGACGGCAACGACCTGGCCGAGATGGTCAAGGCCGAGTTGGAGGCGCGCGGGCTCCAGGTGTTCGCGGTCTCCGCGGTCAGTCGGGCGGGCCTGCGCGAG
The DNA here is from genome assembly GCF_042754445.1 of Embleya sp. NPDC059213. Taxonomy (NCBI): domain Bacteria; kingdom Bacillati; phylum Actinomycetota; class Actinomycetes; order Kitasatosporales; family Streptomycetaceae; genus Embleya; species Embleya sp. NPDC059213. Next base: position 5,878 of record NZ_JBHZAV010000032.1, on the reverse strand, counting down.
TTGTCCTTCGCGATGGCCGCCCAGGTGCAGGGTGCGCGCGACGCCGCGCCGGCGCCCGAGGCGACCCGGATCGTGTTGCGGCCGACCGCCGTCGACGACAGCGGCTTCACCGTCACCCGGCGCGACGAGGCGTTCATCGTGCGCGGGGCCAAGCCCGAACGCTGGGTGCGCCAGACCGACTTCAGCAACGACGAGGCGGTGGGCTACCTGGCCGACCGGCTCGCCCGACTCGGTGTCGAGGAGGCGCTGTGGTCGGCCGGCGCCGTGCCCGGTGCCGAGGTCGTCATCGGCGACGACGTCACCGGCGTGGTCTTCGACTGGGAGCCCACCGTGGCGGCCGGCGCGGAGATGCTGGGTCGACGCGGCGAGGACCACCGGTTGCAGACGCACCGCCCGGCGGTGGACCGCCGACGGGACCGCGAGGCGATCGAGTCGCAGTACGAGGAGTTCGACCCGTTCTCGGACTCCTGACCGACGGGTTTTCCGCCGACGAACGGTGATTAGGGAAGGCGGGGCCTGAGGTGCTCACAGGGGCCGGCGCGGCGCGCGAGGACGTGACCTCCGCGCGCCGCATCGTGGTCAAGGTCGGTTCGTCCTCGTTGACGTCCGCGCGCGGCGGCCTGGACGCGGACCGCGTCGACGCCCTCGTGGACGCGATAGCGGCCAGGCGGGCCGAGGGGGCCCAGGTCGTACTGGTCTCCTCCGGCGCCATCGCCGCCGGGCTGGCCCCGCTGGGCCTGTCCCGTCGACCGCGGGATCTGGCCACCCAGCAGGCCGCGGCGAGCGTGGGCCAGGGGCTGCTGGTGGCCCGCTACACCGCGTCGTTCGCGCGGCACGGCCTGCGGGTCGGCCAAGTGCTGCTGACCGTCGACGACGTCACCCGCCGGGCGCACTACCGCAACGCGTACAACACGCTGGACAAGTTGCTCGCGATGGGCGCGGTGCCGGTGGTCAACGAGAACGACACGGTGGCCACCGAGGAGATCCGGTTCGGCGACAACGACCGACTAGCCGCGCTGGTCGCGCACGTCGTGCACGCCGACCTGCTGGTGCTGTTGTCCGACGTGGACGGGCTCTACGACGGCGACCCGGCGAAGCCGACCTCGGCCCGGGTCGCGTCCGTGAGCGGGGCGCAGGATCTCGAAGGCATCGAGATCGGCAAGGCCGGCAAGGCCGGCCTGGGGACCGGCGGCATGGTCACCAAGGTCGAGGCGGCGGGCATCGCGACCTCGGCGGGCATCCCCGTGGTGCTCACCGCAGCTCGATTCGCGTCCGACGCGCTGGCCGGCAAGGATACCGGAACGCTCTTTCACCGCACCGGAGTTCGCACCGCCGACCGACTCCTGTGGCTGGCCCACGCGAGCACCGCGCGCGGCCGACTCACGCTGGATCCCGGCGCGGTCCGGGCCGTGGTCGAGCGGCGCAGCTCGCTGTTGCCCGCCGGGATCACCGGTGTCCAGGGCGGTTTCGTCGCCGGCGATCCGGTGGACCTGGTTGACGAAAACGGTCACATCGTGGCCCGCGGACTGGTCAACTTTGATGCGAAGGAACTGCCGGGCCTGTTCGGGCGATCGACTCGAGAGTTGGCCCGGGAGTTGGGTCCGGCCTACGAGCGCGAGGTCGTCCACCGCGACGACCTGGTGCTGCTGCGCCGCTGAGCGACGACCACCGAAGATCAGCAGCTCGCCGACGGGAGGCCGGCCGTGCCGGAGCGTGGGGACCGCCCCTGGGGGCAGCCGAATACGACGGCGCGGGTCGAGGACGACGTCGCGGGCCGAATGTGGCACATCACGCTGACCCTCGCCGGCAAGCCGGGTGACCCCGAGGACGTCCGGCGCGCGCTCGAACGGCTCGCCCACGAACACCCGTTCCTGCTCGCGGGCCGCTACGCGGCCGACCACGCCGAGGTGCGCTACTGGGAAGAGGCGCCCAACCTGCACGACGCCGCGGCGATCGCGTTGCGGTTGTGGGGCGAGCATCGGCAGAGCGCGGGCCTGCCGCCGTGGGAACTGATCGGGCTGGAGGTGGTCGACCGCCCGACGTACCAGAAGCGGGCCGGCGCCCCGGCCCCGCTGCCGGTGCAACCGGGCCGGGTGCAGCCCTTCTAGGAGATGCCCCGGGGTGCCTGCCGGGCGGCGCGCCCGGGCGGGTCGAACGGGCGGGGTCGAACGGGCGGCCGGGCGCGGGCGAATAATGCGTGGCCCGAAAAACTCTCGCGCGTTAGCGTCGCAGGACAATGCGTACGTTTCCCGTCGCCGACCCCGGCGATCCCGATATCCGGTCGGCGGGCCGATACCTGATCTGGCTCGCCGTTCGTTGTCGCCGGACCATCTGTATGGGCATCCTGTGGGCGTCCGTGTGGATGGTCGCCCAGGCGTTGATGCCCGCCGCGGTCGGCCGCGCGATCGACGCGATCGAAGCGCGCGACGAGCAGGCGCTGTTCGGGTGGTCGGGCGCGCTGTTGGGGCTCGCCGTGCTGATCGGCTTCACCGGGATCATGCGCCACCGCAACGCGGTCGCCAACTTCCTGGACGGCGCGTTTCGCACGATCCAACTGGTCACCCGACACGCCTCCCGGCTCGGTGCCGCCCTCCAACACCGGATCGCCACCGGCGAGGTGGTCGGGGTGGGCACCTCGGACGTGGACGCGATCGGCTCGGTGCTCGACATCACCGCCCGCGGTTCCGCGTCGGTGGTCACGCTCGTCGTGGTCGCGGTGGTGCTGCTGAACATGTCGGTGCCGCTGGGCCTGCTCGTACTGATCGGCGTGCCACTGCTGATGGGCCTGGTCTCGCTGCTGCTGCGGCCGCTGCACCGACGCCAGAACGCCTATCGCGACCTGCAGGCCGGGCTGGCCGATCGGGCCGTGGACATCGCATCCGGTCTGCGGGTGCTGCGCGGGATCGGCGGCGAGCGCACGTTCGGCGCCCGCTATCGACGCGAGTCGCAACAACTGCGGGTGGCCGGCGTACGCACCGCCCGGATCGAATCCCTTTTGGAAGCCGCGCAGTTCCTGGTGCCCGGCTTCTTCATCGCGTTCGGCACCTGGTTGGCCGCCCGGTTCGCCCTGGACGGTCGGTTGACGGTCGGTCAGATGGTGTCCTTCTACGGCTACGCGGCGTTCCTGACGGTGCCGCTCTCCACCATCACCGAGTTCGCCGACCGGATCGTGCGCGGGCATGTCGCGGCCCGGCGGGTGACGCGGGTGCTCGCCCTGGAACCGGGTGTGCCGGACCCCGCCGCGCCGGTCGCCTGGCCGCCGCCGGGAGATCTGGTGGATCGGCGTTCGGGCCTGCTGGTCCGACCCGGTGCGCTGCTCGGCGTCGCGTGCGAAGACCCGCAGGACGCACCGGCGTTGGCAGATCGGCTCGGTCGCTACGAGGAGGCCGACGTGCTCTATGCCGACGTGCCGCTCGCCGACCTGGCGCTCGCCGACGTGCGGGCGCGGATCCTGGTCGGGCACCACGACGCCGGGCTGTTCGCCGGGCCGCTGCGCCGCGAACTGACGCCGGGCGACGGCGGATCGGGTGATCTGGCCACGGCGGTCGAGGTGGCCTGCGCCGACGACGTGATCGATGCGCTGGACGCGGGACTGGACAGCGAGATCGCGGCGCGCGGCCGGGAGTTCTCCGGCGGTCAGGTGCAACGTCTGCGACTGGTAAGGGCGTTGGTGGCCGACCCGCAGACGCTGGTATTGATCGAACCCACCAGCGCGGTGGACGCGCACACCGAGGCGCGGATAGCCGCCCGGCTCGCCGCGCACCGCCGGGGCCGGACCACGGTGGTGGCCACCACGAGTCCGCTCGTGCTGGACACGATGGACGAGGTCGCCTACGTCGAGGACGGCAAGGTGATGGCGGTCGGGCCGCACCGCGAACTGTTGGCGACCGAGCCTCGGTACGCGGCGTTGGTCACCCGGGTCGACGAGGACGAGGACGACGAGAAAGAGGAGGAGGACGCGTGAGCGCGCGGGAACTGCTCCCGATCGCGCCGGCCGCCGAGGTCGGCAGGCACGCCGTACGGCTGTTGCGCGAGCGGCGGCGCGATCTGATTCTGACCGTGCTGTTCTACGCGCTCGCCGCGGTGGCCGGTCTGGTCGCGCCGCGGTTGCTCGGGGTGTTGATCGAGAAGGTCCGCGCGGACAGCCCGACCCGCACGATCGACCTGCTCGGACTGGGCATCGCCGGCGCGCTGTTGCTGCAGGCGCTGATCGTGCGGCAGGCCGCGGTGGCCGCCGCGCGGTTGGGCGAGGGGCTGCTCGCGCAGGTCCGCGAGGAGTTCGTGGACCGGATCCTGGACCTGCCGCTGTCCACGGTCGAGCGGGCCGGCTCCGGCGACCTGCTCGGGCGGGCGAACCGCGATGTGGCCGCGATGTCCCGGTCGGCCCGGCGGGCGGTGCCGTCCGTGCTGGTCGCGGCGGTGACGATCGTGCTCACCTTCGCGGGGCTGCTGCTGCTCAATCCGCTGCTCGCGCTGCCGTTGTTGATCACGCTGCCGCTGTTGGTGCCGGTCACCTACTGGTACCTGCGCCGCGCGCCGGCCGGCTACCTGCGCGAGAACGCGGCGTGGGCGCAGGTGACCGACTCGCTCGCGGAGACGGTCGAGGGGGCGCGCACGGTCGAGGCGCTGCGGCTGGCCGACCGGCGCCGGCGGCGGGGCGACGAGGACGTCAGGCAGGCGTACGCGGCCGAGCGGTACACGCTGTGGCTGCGCACGATCTGGTTTCCGTCGGTGGACTTCGGCTACATGTTGCCGGTGGTGGCGACCACGGGGTTCGGTGGCTGGGCGTATCTGCACGGCTGGGCCTCGCTCGGCGAGGTGGCGACGGCCGTGTTGTACGTGCAGTTGATCATCGGCCCGATGGACGAGTTGTTGAACTGGCTGGACGAGGTGCAGATCTCGGCGGCCTCGCTGGCCCGGTTGCTGGGGGTGGCCGATGTGCCCTCCGATCGCGAACCGACCGACGCCGTGCCGGTGGACGAGACGTTGACCGTGCGCGACGTGCGGTTCGCCTATGCGGCGGGCCGGGAGGTGCTGCACGGCATCGACCTGACGATTCGGCCGGGGGAGCGGATCGCGGTGGTGGGGCCCAGTGGGGCCGGGAAGTCCACGCTGGGGCGGCTGTTGGCCGGGGTCAACGCACCCACTTCGGGGAGCGTGTCGGTGGGCGGGGTGCCGCTGGTGGGGCTTCCGCTGGACGAACTGCGGGGCCGGGTCGCGTTGGTGACGCAGGAGCACCACGTCTTCCGGGGCACGTTGCGGGACAACCTGCTGCTGGCGCGGGAGCACGCCTCCGACGAGGAGGTGCTGGAAGCGTTGCGGGCGGTCGACGCGGACTGGGTGGCGACGTTGCCTGCCGGCGTGGATACCGAAGTGGGGCCCAAGGGGCACGAGTTGACCGCACCGCAGGCGCAGCAGCTCGCGTTGGCGCGGTTGGTGTTGGCCGATCCGCACACGCTCGTGCTGGATGAGGCGACGTCGTTGATCGATCCTCGGGCGGCTCGGCATCTGGAGCGGTCGTTGGGGGCGGTGATTTCGGGGCGGACGGTGGTGGCGATCGCGCATCGGTTGTATACGGCGCATGATGCGGATCGGGTTGCGGTGGTGGAGGGTGGGCGGATTACCGAGTTGGGGAGTCATCGGGAGTTGATTGCGGCCTCCGGTGCGTATGCTGCGCTTTGGCGGTCTTGGCATGGGTGAGCCGGGTTTTTGGCCTCATGCGCCGGCCGGGCTGGTTCGCCTCAAGCGCCGGCGGGGCTGGGTGGCCTCAAGCGCCGGCCGGGCTGGGTTCGCCTCAAGCGCCGGCGGGGCTGAGTGGCCTCAAGCGCCGGCCGGGCTGGGTTCGCCTCAAGCGCCGGCGGGGCTGGGTGGCCTCAAG